>CALWNE010000062.1 GCA_944382705.1 uncultured Allofournierella sp. | reverse complement strand
TGATTGTTGTACTGGTTCTTCCCCAGTTTGCCGTCATCCGGGCCCACATAGCGTTTCAGCCACGGATTGTTGGCACCAGTGGAATGCACCATGATGCCTTTGACGGTGATTTTTCTGCCCGCTTTGTAGCAGGCATTTTCCGTTAAAATAAGTTTATGTAAATTCATATTACCTGCCCTCACTTTCTGTATTTTCCGCACGGTTGTGAAGCTGTGCCAGAATTTCCTTCATATTCTCCGGAATCGGCAATCCAAGGTGGGATGCGTTTTCCAAAAGGCTCACGCCCTCATTGGAGAGGTAGAAAAAGATAACAGCGGTTCTGAGTACACTGCCGCCACCGATGATATTGACATCGAGAATGTGGGCAATACCAACGAGGGCAAGAATCAGAACCTTGCGGCAGATACCTTTGAAGCCAACGGCGCTGGAAAGGGTCTTGTCCACGATGGCACACATGACACCAGTGATGTAGTCTACCACCATAAAGGCAATGAGCGCATAAAGCAGGCCGTCAAATCCGCCGAGGAAATAGCCGAGCCATCCGCCGATTGCAGCAAATACAAGCTGCCCCGTGTTCCATAATTCTTTCATAGAGAGTTTCTCCTTCATAAATGGATGTATGAAAAAAGCGACTGCCCCGAATGGAGCAATCGCAGATTTCTGTGGTCATTGTTCTTGGATGATATAGGTGACCTTCATGGTCTTATCACTGGTCTTAGTGACCGGCTCCGGAAGATTGTTGATGGTTGCCAGGTAATTAAGCAGAATAATGTACCCAATGGTGGTCTGGCTACCACAGCTTACGAAGTATAGCATCGGCTCATTTAGAACCGGAGTATAGCAGTATTGGTAATTAGAACCTCCACAGTAAATGTAGCCGTTTTCTGGGTTCAGAATTTCTTCCGTTGCCTCGTTTGCGATATGTAAAATGTAGGTACTGCTGTAGTATTCGTAATAAATACGACCGTTAACTGCAAGCTGTGCCTGACCGCTGATGTTCGAGTTACTGTTGCGGGTCATTTTCACCACATTTGCTGCATTGCTGATTTCAAACTTATATACATTGTAGGGACTGCTATAAGTCTTAATGTAGACAAAACCGTTGTGGCAAAAGGCATAACGCATACCACTGGTAGCAATTCGCTCATTAGCGGTGTTGGTCATGTTGTACTTCGTAACCGCCCAGTTGCTGATGTCGATTTTTGTGATGTTAAAAGCAGCGCCCGTATCTCTATAGCTTGCAGAGGATGTAGTGATATACAGACAGTTAGTCGCATGGTCAAAATTGTAGGAGATGTAGGAAGTATTGAGAGAAAGATCCTCAATCTTAAATTCATCCACATATTCCTTCTTCGAGTGCGGACTGGTCAGTACAGAAACGCTCTTGAGATATGCCCGGCGTTTAATGATGGTGATAGCGGAGGCACTGTCGATGCGGAAGTAATAAGCAATGTCGTTTTCGCGATCAATCAAAAAGAGTAGTTCCGTAGTGCCTACCGCGTAACCACTATATTTATCCCCGGTGCTACCGCCGGTATAGCTGGTATAAACATACTGTAAGGAGCCATCATCTATCTTTGCTCCCAGCGGATAGGACGAGGATAGCACTGCATCTGCTCCGCCGTAGGAGGTATAGCCGCCGTTGGCATGGGTTAAACAGACACAGGAAATTGTGCCGTTTGCCTGTGAGGTGGTGAAATCATACACAAATTTCATATAGCGGTCGGTGAGGTTAAGTTCGCTTTCTGTTTGGTTGTAGCCACCACGTTTGGTTCCTTTGGTATTATTCTGCGTTCCGTAGGAAGCACAGCCGATAAGTGCTGCATCAGCAGGCGGATACAGATTGTTAGGATTCTCCTCAATAGCCTTGTCAAAAAGCAGAATGCCTCCGAGCAGTTTCTGGTAATACGGAGCAAAGCTATTGAGCAAGATGCTTGGGTCTTTGGAAAGACCAAGAGGCTTAAAAATCTCCGACAGCGCATTGGTGATCATATTGTGCTCCACAACCTTTTCTGTTTCGCCTGTATGCACATCGGTCATTTCGATAATCATTTTCCCTTTCAACATTTTACATCCCTCCTGAATTTTCGTAGGTTATTTTGAATCGTGAGAGTGTTGCATCATCGTGAAGAATGAAACACAGATACAAGCGTTTGCTCTCCGGCAGACTTTTCCACAGAACATTGAGGTCGGTATTGAGAAACTCTGCAATGGCAATCTCCTCGGTATAGCTGACGCTATCGTCTATGGAATACTGGACACGCACATCCCCGGAGTATTCTGCGGTGAACAGCTTGATGCTCAAAATGGTGATGTGGCTCATATCTGCAACACAGGAAAGTGTCTGCGGATACGGATATGCTTTCAGCACCGCTTTGACAGGTGTGGTATCCTCCCCGGATTCCCATAAATACAGCTGCGGATTTACAAGAGGAGTCAAAAAATCTGCATTTGGCAGTTCCTCAAATCCGTGTTCTAGGAATGCTAAAGCACTTGGCTCGGTCACATCCAGAGCCACCATTTCACCATCAGCAACGGTATAAAACATATCCTCCAAGCGGAGTAAATAAAGCCGAGAGGAAACACCGGACTGCGTGTAAGCCTCGTATGCGATGTCCCAGGTCTTGCCTTGCGCATCCTTGTGATAGAAGCTGATCATAGCACCATCGGGAGACCCAACATTTACATTCAACGGGGTGGTTATTCCGTTGCAAACAAGGCTGCTCTCGCCATAGTTGCCACTGGTCGGTGTGGTGACAATGTTGAGGAAGATATCGTTATTTGAAATAAGAAACACCTCAAAAACCAGCCTGTTGCTTGGGACACGGTTGTTGTAAACGGTGTACCCCTCAAATCGGATTTTGAGAACCTGTATTCCATCTGCCAAAGATATGGACTGGCGGTAGATAGCTGTGGAGCATCCGTCTCTTCGGCAGATTTTCAGTTGTTCGCTGTTTGAGCCGAAACCAATGTAATGGTTACTGCTGATATAAATAGTGGATGCAGTCGTTCCATTGAATTTGAAAGACGAAAGACCGGCGGTGTTATAAACACTATCATCATTGTAGCTACTGCTAATCGCAGACATTCCGGTGGTGGTGTTAAGGTATGGTGTGAGCACGGCTTTGGGAGTACCTACCTCCGCCACCAAATGGATGGTAACAGAGATGGGGTCTTCCCTTTCCGGTAGCACAAAAACAAGACCATCAAAGGCAATGGGCATATCCGGGATATACGGCAGAGTACCTTGGTACAAGGGTTCAGTTGCGTCCTCGGTTTCAAAGATAGTAATTTCTCCGGTATAGTCGGCAGAGTCAAATTTGTAGACTCTGACCGGCTTTTCCGGGACATAGATAAAGGAGTCTGCTACGATGTTAATATCCTCAAGCGGATTCCTTTTCCATAAATAATCGGTCTGTTTAATTAACACAGTTCCACCTCCAAACTTTTCACACGCTCATACTGTGTGGTATTGACCATCAAGTGTTGCATTCTGCCGTGGTCGATTTCTTCCTCAGCAGAAACGATGGCATAATCGCAGGCCATGACAAATGCACCGTCATCATTGAGACCAACGAAGGTCATATTGTAATGAGGAGGATATTCCGCATCTATTGTAAAGGTCTTGATGACCTCGGTTGCGGTAATGCGCTCGTTCAACAAATCATAGCCAAACTGGACATCCGTAATGGCAATACGAGCAATAGCCTGAGTAACAGCGTGATAATCGAGCCAAGGATGGGTGGCTACGGTGCTGTCAGAAATCGCTGTATAACCGAAAGGCACATCCGAAATAGCGATACGATTGATGATTTCATTGATGGAAATTCGTCCGTTCCAGTCACCGACACCTGCAACAAGACCCTGTCCACTGATAGTCGCACGGATTTGACTTTCACCAATGTTCACTGTGCCACCATCCACGGAGAGATACACATCAAATGTGTTTTCGCTGTTTTCGATGATGGCGGACATAGGATAAAAGAGCGTCAATATATGCTTTCCGTGCACGCAAGTCATCTGCGGGATAAAGGTATGCACGGTCTCATCGTTGATTTTATAGGTCACTGTTAATACTGGCTGGATTTTTTCTATAAAGGTAAAGGTCACCGCCTGTTCTTTTTTAACGAGACTTTCGGCTTCCTGTACGGTATAGGTAGCGGTACCTTCAACGAAGCGTTCCGTATCATCAGCAACCACATCAATCAGAAATTCGCCAAGAAACATAGCAGATGTGCTTTCTTTGGCCGTGAAAGTAATGGACAGCACTTCCGTAGCAGAAGATCCGATAGAAAACGGAGATACATTCATAAAGCTGTAAATGACCGTTTTGTTGTTTTCCACCTGGTTCAGCAGACCTGCGATGTTCTTTTCGTTTTTACTCTTGGCACTGGACAGCTTTGGATTTTTACCCACGCACTTAAGGCTGTTCTTACCGTTGATATTGTAGGTAATGCTCGTAATGCATGATATTTTAGTGTTATCTGCATGACCGCCCGTAAACTGCAAAATGTCCATGGGGTCCAGAGCCGGATTGCCGATGGTGCAGCTGTCAAATGGGATATATTCCACTTTCGCAATGGCATTCAGGATGGCAGTAAGAATACGCTCACGGGTTGCCGCCAAGCCAAACTGCAACAGTGGATTGACACCCAGGTTCATAGTCAAGGCATCGTCCGTTTCCAAGGCGTAGTACTCCGCTACTTTGCGCAGCTGATTTGTAGAGGACACCGCTGTGTAGCGGGTCACAAAATCCGAGTAGGAACTGGTATAGCGTCCTTTCTGAGGAATAGTCATCACCGCAGTATTCGAATACGGCACAAGCTGAAGCTTGCCCTCACGATTGATGAGGCAGACGCAACCAAGCACCTGCCCCACATAGAATAAAAGATCACGATAGGTTTCCATATCGTTTTCAGCATAGACACCGAGGGTTTCCTTGCCGTTGGGGAGTTTTTCAATCTCTGCCTGTGTCTGTGCCAGTTCCACTTTGCAAGCGGAGCAAGCCGCCGCCAGATAATGGAATGCCGTACCGCTTGTGGCATTGAGACTTAGTGACTTGTCAAATCGGAGCATATAGTCATAGGCTTTTAGTTCCAAGGTCTTGATGTTTCGGTTTGCTTCCGATACCTCAAATACACCCATCGGAATGGACTCCACGGTTCCATCAGCAAGGTAAAGATGAAAGTACAGCTTGACCTCAGCACCCTCAAGGGTGTAGCGGTCGATGTCCGAAAACAGGCTGATACCAAGTTCGGCAGCATAGACCGTACCAAGTTCAATTTCCGTAGAGCCGCAGCATTGACGGGTGATATATCCAGAACCTTTGACGATGTCCTTATTTTCAAACGGATAGCTGACACCATTTACCGTGGTAATGGTACCTGTCCAGTAATATTTTCTTGTATTACTTTCGATTGCTTCAAGAAAGGCATTTGATACTGGATACATGGTTCACCCCCCATTAAAATTCGTTGAGTGTAAAAGAAACCGTCCACAGCCCTTTGTAGGAAGTATCTTTCTCCAGCTTGGACTTAAAGCCAGTGATATACATTTCTGTTTGCTTGATTGTGAGGGTTTCCGTATCGAAGTAGGCTACAAGAATTTTGCTTTTCTTGGCATAGGCAGACAGCTTAGCAAGCCAGGCAGATGTTACAGAGAAAGACACAGAAATGGTAATTACTCCCGTCCTAATTACATCCCTCTGTTTGGTACCAGCCTCGGTTTCCCCTCCACTGTCTGCTTCTACATCGCTTAGCTCTAAGTCATAGGAGTCGGGCAAAGGCAGGTTCTCGTAGTCAAATTTCAAATATTGTACGAATGCCATATTATCGACCTCCACTTCTTAAATTAGCCCTCTGCTGGGCATTGACAATAACCTCATCCAGGAGATTGCCCCCAAGGTACACAGGAATAACAATATCTCCGGTATTGCCGGACAGCTTGCCGAGTGCATCTGTGATTGCAGATGTGATACTTGCATTGGCGCTTTCCGTAGAAACAGCATGACCGCTATAAGAAAGACCGCTTGTATCCATCCTGCCAAGTTTCGGATTGATGATCATATCCGATGCAACACCGGATACAGCCTTTTCAATTAAACCACGGCTGTCCTCAATACCTTTCGCTAATCCTTGCATGAAGTCTGGCATCCAGCTTTCATATTCGGTCAGTGGGCCTTCATCGGGAACGGAGAAGTGCAAGAAGGATGTAATCTTGTCTGCTACGCTCTTAACCGCATCACCCACGGCGCTGATACAGCTTTTGATTCCGTTGACGATACCCATAACCAAGTCTTTGCCCCAGGTGAATGCCTTGGATGCCAGACTTGTGATATATCCGACCACTCCCTCGAAGCCATCCTTGATGGTATCGAAAATGCTACTCATAGTATCGGAGATGGCAGTCTTGATGTTGGTAAACACACTGGATATGGCGTTTTTTATCGTATCCAAAACTGTGGAAACAGCACCGCTGATAGTGTTCCAAACCGTGCTGATGGTATTTTGTATGGTGCTCATGATGGTTGTGATGGCATTTTTCACACCCTCAAAGTCACCTGTAATGAGTGCCGTAATACCGCTGACCACGGCTTGCACGATGGTTTTGATGGAATTCCAGATAGTAGTGAACACGGTCTTTATCGCATTTAGCACCGTAGTGATAACCGTTTTGATGGTATTACACACGGTGGAGATGACTGTTTGAATTACCGTCATAACCGTCTGGATGATGGTTTTGTAGACATTAAAGTAGGTCATTACAATGGTTTTTATTACATTGAGCACCGTTTCAAAAATGCCTTTGATGACTTCGAATACCGTCTGGAATACGGATTTGATAGACTCCCAAACGGCAACGAGGAAGTTCTTGATAGTTTCCCAGACTACAACGGTCACCTGCTTAATGTTCTCCCACAGGTCAATCCAGAACTGTCTGAAGCCCTCGCAGTTGTTCCACAAATAAATAAACGCAGCCACCAAAGCTGCGATTGCTGTAATAATAAGCAGGATAGGGTTTGCCGCCATAATTGCGTTTATTCCTGCAAATGCACCCTTGACCACATTCATCACACCTGCCAGCTTCGGCACAATGCTCATAATCGTACCAACGGCAGATATGATTTTTCCGACAACAATAAGTACGGGTCCTGCCGCAGCTACAATGCTGCCAATCACAAGCACAGCCTTTTGGACACCGGGACTGAAGTTGGTAAAGGCATCAATGGCAGAGGTCACTTTTTCCACCAGTTTTGTAAGGAACGGAATTACATAATCTGCCAGTTTAATGGCGAGTGTCTCCAATGCACCGCCCATCTGCTCAACTTTACTTTGTAGGTTATCTTGCATCACGGCAGCTGTTTCTCCGGCAACACCGCTGCAGTTGTTCATAGAAGCGGAAAGCGCATCGTATTCTGCTTGGGTAAGATTAAGCAGAGATAGCAGGCCAGACATACCTTCCTTGCCTGCAAGCGCTGTAGCATAGTAGGCTTTCTGGTCATCCGTCAGACCGGAAAAGGATGTACGCATGATGGTCACGATTTCGTCCAAGGATTTGAATGTGCCGTCACTGTTGGTAATGCTGATACCCAGGTTGTCCATTGCAGTGGCAACGGTATCGGTCGGCTTTGCCATATTGGTCAGCACGGTACGAATAGCCGTACCTGCCTGAGAGCCTTTGATACCCGCCATCGACATTGCGGAAATGGCAGTTGTCACATCTTCAATGGACATACCCATCGACTGTGCGATAGGTGCGATGTACTTGTACGATTCACCAAGGTCGGTAATACCGATGGTACCGGAGTTAGCTGCCTGAGTCAAAAGGTCAGCAACTCTTGCGGAATCCGATGCAGCAAGACCGAAGCCAGTGATGGAGTCTGCTACAATGGTGGCCACAGAACCGAGGCTTTCACCAGAAGCGGCGGTTGCATCCAAAACACCGGACATGCCGTCCAGAATTTGTTGGGTTGACCACCCGGCTTTACCCATTTCAGTCATTGCCTCTGCAACTTCACCGGAGGAGAATGCTGTGGTTGCACCAAGGTCAATAGCCTTTTCACGAAGCAGTTCAAATTCCTCACCTGTGGCCCCGGTGATTGCCTTAACACTGGACATTGCCGTTTCAAAGTCTGTTGCAACCTTGAGTCCGGCAACACCAATACCGGTCACTGCGGCAGAAAGTGGAAGTAAGGATTTACCTGTACTTTCTACCTTGGAGCCGAAGTCTTTCATATTTTCTCCGGCTACAGCAATCTTCTGAACAGCCGTAGCGGATTCGTTTGCCTGCTCTTCCAAGCGTTCTAAAGCCTGCTCGGTTTCAACGATCTCACGCTGGAGCGCATCATACTGATCTTGGGTGATGTCACCATTGGAAAGTGCCTGGTTTGCTTGTTCGGCAGCAGTTTTCAGCGTCTCCAGTTTCTCTTTGGTTTCATTAACCGCATCCCCAAGTAGACGATGCTTCTGCACCAGAAGTTCCGTGTTTCCAGGGTCCAGTTTTAGTAGTTTTTCCACGTCCTTCAGCTGGGTCTGTGTATTCTTGATTTGACCGTTGACACTTTTAAGGGCATCCGTAAGTTTGGTGGTATCGCCGCCAATTTCGACAGTGATACCCTTTATGCGATTAGCCATGCGACACCTCCTTTAAAATTTATCAAAGTCCTCCTGCGTAGCAAGAGTTGCGTATTTCGCGTCATCGTTTCTGCTTTCTGCGTACATATCATTGACCATGCCAATGGTGAGCAAATCCAGGTCACGAATGGACAGGCCAAGCTGTACGCAGCGAAGCAGAAACAACGGCGTTGTCATTTCGCGGTCAGTTGGGCGAAGTTTTTTTTAGACTCGATTTCCGTTTGCGTGTTTAGACCCCACAGTTCGATAAGCTGAGGCAGCACCTGGTAGATGGAGAAGGTGTTAAAACCGTCCAGCCATTCTTCGGGTGTGTCGGGGATAGTGGGGTCAGCGTGTTTCGCCATGACATATGCGATGTTCTCGAACATTTCCAGAGAAAATATATCAAGCCCGGATGCCTCTGTGGAGTTGTCACCGATAGAGGTTTCCAGGGCTTTCAGATCCTTGTAAATGTCACGATGGAATTTCATGCGGTAGATACGAGGAATAGCGGCAGATGCCCTGAAAGGCACCTGTTTGCCGTCAATT
>CALWNE010000061.1 GCA_944382705.1 uncultured Allofournierella sp. | reverse complement strand
AAAGGAGTTTTATATCTCCAGCCGTATCCTGCGTTCCAGCCAGGCTCAGCCTGAGCGTGCAAAGTTGCAGGCGGTACACAAAGCAGCACAGCAGGCTGTACTGGAAGCCTATGCAGAAGACGAGCTGGCCCTGGAATCCCATGTTGCTACCATCTTGTGCCAGGAGGCAGCAGCAGGGGACGGAAACCTGGAAGTGCAAAGGGTGAAGGAGCGCATTCAGGAAGAATTTCCTATGGCAGTGGAGGGCTTTACCGCTCAACTGGAGACAGCAAGCCTTCCTATGGAGGAAACTGTTACAGTGCCAGCGGCCAAAATCAAGCGGATGGAATACCAGTCCATTAAAACGGCCAGCGGGATTGAAATGAAGATTCCCACCACGCTGCTGTATGGCGAAAATGATTTTGTGGAATTTATCAATGCACCGGATGGTACCATTTCTCTGCTGATTAAAGGCGTTATGCTGTAACCGGGCAAAAAAAGACTGAACTATCCCCCTGTTGGAGGGAGACAGTTCAGTCTTTTTGCATACTATGGGGACAACGGAAAACTTTAACGGCAGAGACAACAGAACCGGAGCATGGAACCAATGGGGTGAAGATTCAATTGGTCGCTTTAGGGGCTAAACAGCCATCGCTCCATGGCTGTTAAATCAAAATGCCGTCGCAATGGTCAATTTCATGCTGAATAATTTGTGCAGTCCAACCGGTAAAGGTTTTGATGCGTGTTTGAAATGCAACATTCTGGTACTCCACTTTAATGGAATTCCAACGGCGCGTAGGCCGTGTGCCTTCGTGAGAAAGGCAGCCTTCCTCTGCCCGATAGGGGCCGGATTTTTTAAGAATAACCGGGTTGAACATTACCAAATCGCTGCCTTCGTCGTCCACCACAATAATTCGCTTGTTTACACCAATCATGTTGGCGGCCAATCCCACACAGCCTTCGGCGTTGGCATGGAGAGTATCCAACAAATCGGTGGCCACCGGCAGATCCTCCGGGCCAGCAGGTTCGGCTTTTTGAGCCAAAAACAATACATCCCTGCAAATGTCTCGCACCATATTTCTACATCCTCCTTGGTTCATTCAGGGTCAAATAACAGCTGTTTTTTAGTATAGCAAAAACAAATTCAATTGTATAGCTTTCATTCACAACGGCGAGGGAGGATGCACAGCGGATAATTTATAGAAAAACAAAACGCCGTCCTGCAAAGGGCAGGGGGCGTTTGTGTTGTTTATACAACAAGCTCAAAGCAGCGAGCCTGGCCGAAAGTGCCAGATTGCAATAGAGCTTCTACCTGTTCACGGTGGGCGATTTCCTCCTGCCAGGCAAGACCACAGCCAGCAGTAATACTGGTGGGAACCGGAAAAAGCCGACCAGTGAGACTGTTTTGTGGGGCTGCGGTCTCAAAAGCGATGGCTCCGGCGGTGGAATCAAAAGCAACCACCAATTTCAATTGTTTTGGACGCATGGTATCCCTCCTGGAGTACTGTTCATAAAAGGGAGCAATGGCCAGCAATCAGGGGCGAATTATCTTGCTGGCCTGCATCAAATGCTCTGCAATGGTGTACATATTGGTCACAGAGCCGACGCCCAGTTTATCGGCAATGCCATAGTGGTTCAGGCAGGTTCCGCAGGTGAGAATCTCCACACCCTGCTCCTCCAGCAGTTTCAAATCCTGAAGGGTGGGAGCACCCTCCACCGAAAGATGAGCGCCGCCATTGTACAGCAGCACAACATCCGGCAGAATATCCTGCTCGGTGAGTGCATACACAAAGGCTTTCATCAACGCAGCACCCAGGGTATTGTCTCCGCTGCCCATGGTATTGCTGCTCAGCACCACCACCGTTTTGCCGCAGCCGGTGGGGCAGGCGGCCAAGGCGGCGGGAGCATTGGCAGGAGCCTGGCTCAGGGCTTGTTCATTTAGGGCCAAAACCACTTGATAGTGGTTAGCACCCAGGGTGCTGGTGGTGGCAGAAAGCTGTTTTTGCTGGGCCATCTTGCACAGGTTTTGTACAGCGATTTCATTATCCACCCAAACAGTGATGGTATCATCACTGGAGATGGTTGCCAACACTTTTTTTGTCTCCACCACGGGAATGGGGCATTGCTTACCCCGTACATCAACCAGATGATTCATTTTTTTAACAGCTCCTTTAATGTAATTGCTTGATGCTACGCAAAAAATTACAAAACCTGAATAATGCCAGGATGTTCTGCTGTAATTTTACCCACCACACCGCAGGCGAGCCCCAAGGTCTGCAACTGTTCCAGTGCCTGTTCTGCCTGGTGAGCGGGCAAGCTGAACAGCAGGCCGCCGGAGGTCTGGGGATCAAACAACAGCTCCTGCATGGCAAAGGGCACATCCCGGAACTGTACAATACCCTCCAGATGATTCCGGTTTCGCTGGGCCGCAGCGGTAAGCAAAAATTCGTCGGCGTAGTCCAGCGCCTGGGGGATATAGGGGATGCCGGAAGTTTCCACCTGGGCGCCCAGCTTGCCTGCCAGCATCTCGTTCAGGTGTCCCAGCAGTCCAAAACCAGTTACATCCGTGCAGCCGTGCACATCAAACTGGGCCATTGCTTCGCAGGCGTATTTGTTCAGGGTGGTCATGCTGGCAATGGCTGCATCCAATGCATCGGCACTGGCCTGCTGTACACGGGCGGCAGTGCACACAATGCCTACACCCAGCGGCTTGCTCAGCAAAAGCACATCTCCTGCCTGGCAGGCCATGTTGGTTAGAATGCGCCGTGGGTCTACGATGCCAGTAACCGAAAGACCGTACTTTACATCCGCATCCGCAATGGAATGACCCCCTGCCAGTACGCCGCCAGCTTCCCGCACCTTCTCGGCACCACCCTGGAGAATGCGCCCCAGAATGTTCAAATCCATCTGTTCCGGAAAGCAAACAATGTTCAAGGCTGTTTTTACGGTGCCGCCCATGGCCCATACATCGCTCAGGGCATTGGCGGCTGCAATCTGGCCAAAGATGTACGGGTCTTCCACCATGGGGGGGAAAAAGTCCAGCGTCTGTACCAGTGCCAAATCATCCCGCAGCTGGTAGACTGCTGCATCGTCAGAATGGTCGTACCCCACCAGCAGATTGGGGTCCTGGAATTTAGGCAGCTTGCTTAGCACACGGGATAGAGCCCCAGGGCCAAGTTTGGCAGTGCATCCGCCGCCTTTGCAAAAGACAATTGGTTGTTCATTCATAAAAACAACGCTCCTTTTAAAAATCGCCTGGTAAAGGGATAGCCCTCCAGGCGATGATGGATGTTACTATTATCATACGGCGAAATGGCGAAAAAGTAAAGAGGGACTGGGTCTGCCATTCCGTATGGGACGAAAGAGATGCACCTTTTAAAGCGCAGCGATAAAACAATAGGCCAATAAGCAGCAATGGCTTTTGGGTGTTGGCACCTAGCCAAGCAGCAGAGAGGCTTTGGCAAAGATGTATTCAACAAGCTGCACAACTTTTTTGCTGAGCGCAGGAATGCGAAGCCATTTTGCAAGATAAAAGCGGAGTGTTTCTACCAGCAAGCCGGAAATAAAAATGGCAAAGGCGATACAAAGCACCAAAAGCACGCCCAGATAAAGGGGCTCGCTGGAAGCAAAAATAAATCGCCCCTTCAGCCAAGCAGACCAAATTACCTGATTGGTGTGGAATAGGTAAATACCAAATGCCAGAGGTGATAGTTTTGCGATGATGGTACCCTTTAAAGGAATGCGTGCAAACAGCAGAACCATAAGAATACCGCTTAACAAAATAGTGGGTGAAGTATAGGAGACAACAGCCAGGCTAATGTGCAGCTTTATTTTAGAAATCCAGGTAGCGGCAATGCACCCCATCCAAAGAATAAACAGAAAACCGGTTGACTTGTTTTCGAACAGATGCGATTGCTTTGCCAGCAGACCCATTGCGTACAGTGCCATCAGCCAGACAGTGGAGTAACCTTTGTTTGTGTAAAAAACACCGGTGAGGGTTTCCATAACCGAAAAACCGATAAATACAACAAGCAAAGCTTTTTTGGCCTGTTCAGCAGATAAACTGAACAAAAATTTGTTCAAAACCGGCATGGCAAAGTACAAAGCGAAAAACGCAGAAAAATACCAGAATTTACCGTATATAACAGGCATAGCGCAGCGCAGCATATCCTGCGTAGTCCACTGCTCACGCAAAACGAATACGGTAAGGATGCCGGTTAGAACAAAAGAGTAAAAGAACACCTGAAACCACATTTCAGCAAGCTTTTCAAATGTTCGGGGTTTATTGCTGGCGGTATAACCGCTCATTAGCGCAAAGGAATCAACGGCACAATAGCAGAAGATTTCCAGGCCCCAAAAAATCGAATAAGCCGTTCCGGCAGAGGCATTTAAAACCCCACCCTGGCCCAGGGTATGCAGCACACACACCATGTACATTAGAACTAACCGCAAAAGGTCCAAACCGTAATTTCGTTGCTTCATAGCAATAGCCCTCACATTTAAAATAATCATTACACGATTAAAGCGTTGGGGTGGCTGGTGGTTTTGCCTAGCGCAACCGCAGAAACAAGAAAGAATGAGCCCCTTGTAACTCCCATTTTTGCAAGGCAAGCACTGCGGCACCAACAAGCCGGTTGAATTTTGATACCCAGTTATTCTACCATTGTTTGCAGTGTACATCAACCACACCAAGCAAAAAGAAGAACAGAAAGAATGGGCAAAAACAAAGTTCTGAAAACGGGTGCTAACAGCAAAAGAAACACCCCTGCATAACGGTAAGCCGGAATTTTGCGGAATGAATTTGATTTAGCATTGCGCTAAAGCTTTAGCAAGAGTATAATCAGTTAAAGATGGTTGCATTTTAACTAAAAACAAAAAACAAACATCAAAAGGATGATGAACTATGGCAAGCGCCACAAAATCAATGACCAGCGGCTCCATTTGGAAGTCAATGACCTTTTTTGCAGTTCCGGTTTTTATTGGCAATCTCTTTCAGCAAATGTACAACACAGTGGACTCGCTCATTGTGGGCAACTACCTGGGCAGCAGCTCTCTGGCAGCGGTAAGCTCCTCCGGCAGTTTGATTTTTATGCTCATTGGCTTTCTGGGGGGCATTTCATCTGGTGCAGGTGTGGTGGTGGCCCGGCTGTTTGGTGCACGGGATATTCCAAACCTGCAAAAGGCCGTACATACAATCGTAGCGTTTGGTTTGGTGGCAGGCACAGCAATGACAGCTCTGGGGGTTTGGCTGTCGCCCTATATTCTAACCTGGATGGGCACTCCTGCCAGCGTTATGGTGGAGTCGGTGGCCTACCTGCGTGTATATTTTTGGGGCTCGCTGTTTTCGGTAATGTACAATATCATGGTAGGCATCCTGCAAGCGGTGGGCAACAGTAAGTATCCGCTGTATTATTTGATTGCATCCTCAATCATTAACCTGGTTCTGGATATTGTGTTTATTCGGTTTGTTCATACCGGCGTGGCAGGTGCGGCCTTGGCCACCGTTATTTCCCAGATGTTCAGCGCAGCACTTTGCTTTTGGCAGCTGACCCAAACGCAGGATGTATATAAGCTGCATATCCGCAAAATTGCCTTTGACGGAAAACTGCTTTGGGAAATTATACGCATTGGTCTGCCCTCCGGTTTTCAGAACTCGGTCATTGCCTTTGCCAATGTGGTGGTGCAATCCAATGTAAACTCCTTTGGCGAAATGGCTATGGCAGGGTACGGCGCCTACTCTAAGGTGGAAGGCTTTGCCTTTTTGCCCATCAACAGTTTTACGCTGGCCCTCACAACCTTTGTGGGCCAAAATCTGGGGGCTAAAAAATACGACCGGGTCAGCAAGGGCGTAAAATTTGGTGCCAGCGTGGCGGTAATTTTGGCCGAGCTCATTGGCGTGGTGGTGTTTTTGTGTGCGCCCTACTTTATTTCTGCCTTTGATCCCAACCCGGAAGTGGTGCAGTTTGGCATCGAAAAAGCCCGCACCGCAGCGCTGTTTTACTGCCTGCTGGCCTATGCCCATTCCATTGCATCGGTGTTGCGAGGGGCAGGCAAGGCCATGGTTTCCATGATGATTATGCTGGTGTTCTGGTGTGTGGTTCGGGTAACATTTCTTAGCATTACAATTCCAATTACCCACAGCATCCAGATGGTGTACTGGGTGTATCCGCTTACCTGGGGCCTTAGCTCCATTGCCTTTACCATCTACTACCGTCTTTCCAACTGGAAAGGGGAGTGCACACACCAGGCAGAGCAACCGCTGGTACAGCAAGATCAGTAACAAGGCCACTGCGCTTTTGTAATACCGCACAGCAAATTTTGAAACTCGAAACAAAGCAGCACTGCATCCTTTTTTCCAACAGGAAGAAGGGGCAGTGCTGTTTTGTTTCAATCATAAAAGCAGAAATCCCAAAGACTGTGTCTGCCAAAGCTGGGCATACAGCTTTGAGGATTGATTTATCAGCCCGGAAATTCGGAAGTTTTTTTGTTTTTGGCGGGAAAACATGGTATGAGTTATTGCCATTGGTCATGATTTGTGATATCCTTAAATACAAAATGCTTAATCTGTGACGACGGAGCAGGAATGAAAAAATCTGTCTTACACAGCAGCAAAGCTGCATTGCCCCCTATTTAGAATTATGTGGCAAGCTCGGTTTCGAAATCCAGTGAAAGTGCGGAAACGGGAGCTTACTGCCAATGTTTCAGATCATGAACTGACAAGGAGTAACTACATTGTGACATGGGATATGGTTTCAGAATACTGTGCGCTGATGATTCTTATTATTATCCTCGCCTACGAAGATAAGGGCAGCAGTATTCCGAGTTTTAAAAATAGAATCTTTCGGGGCTGTCTGATTGTTACGCTTCTTTCTATCGGGAGCAATATTATCTCCACTGCCATGATAGAAAATCTGTCTATCTCTCCCATTGCTTTGACCAGGTTTGTTACAACCTTGTATTTTTTGTTTACCCCCATTATGGGATTGGTCTATTTTAGCTATATCGCATCGATCGTGTACGAGGGAACAGACAAAGTTAAGCGAACGATTCTGAGGGTAAGCGTACCTGCTATTGCTTTTGCGTTGCTGCTTTTTAGCAATGCAAAAACAAAGTACATCTTTGATATCACACCGGAACATGTGTATGTCCGTGGTGACTATATTTTCTTGACTTATCTTGTATTCTATCTGTACTGCATTCTCTCTGTTTGCATTGTAATGCTCAATTTCAAAAAGTTAGGCAACAAAAATCGCCGTGTTCTGTTGCTGTTTCCCATGCTTGCTATCGGCATTATTGTTTTTCAGCAAATTCATCCAGAAATTGTGCTCACGGGCTTTGCAGCAAGTTCAGCGTTGCTCGTTGCCTATTTGTACATCCAGAACCGCCAAATCTATATGGACTATTTAACAAAACTTCCCAACCGATGGGAACTGCTGAAGATGCTGGAACACTTGATCGAGCAAAGCAAGGTGAGTCCTTTTTCGCTGGTGGTTCTTTCCGTCAAAGAATTTAAGGTTATCAACGACCGGTACGGCCAGCAGGTTGGCGATGCTTTTTTGCAGGCAATGAGCAATCAGCTGGTAAAATCCTATCCAACAGGTACAGTATACCGATTCAACGGCGACGAGTTTGCCATTCTGCTGCCGAAAGAAACGCATGTGCAGCAGCAGATGGATGCCCTCAAGCAAAGCATGGATAGAATGTGGACGGTTGGCAATGTAAGCTGCTATCTGTCCTTTGCCCTTGGCGGGGTGACTTACTCGCCCAACTATAAAAATGCGGATACCATCATCCAGTCCATCGAGTATGCCGTTATTGAGGCAAAAAAGATGGCCTCCAACAACATCTGTGTGTACGACGAAACGATGTTTTTGAAGATGGAACGCAAAAAGCAGATTGTGGAAATTTTAAAAACAAAGCTGACCGACGGCAAATTTGAAATGCACTATCAGCCAATTTATTCGGTGCAATATGGCAATTTTGCCTATGTTGAGTCGCTAATCCGCATGAATGATACTCCGATTGGGCCTATTTATCCAAACGAGTTCATTCCCATTGCAGAGGAGTCCGGTATCATTATCGAACTAACCTATGTGATTTTGGAAAAGGTGTGCAGGTTTGTAAAAGAAGCCCTGGCCATAGAAATTCCCTTCCAGTGCGTGCATGTGAATTTTTCGCCCCTGCAATTTTCTCAGCCTGATTTAGCGGAGCGAGTCATGGAAATTATCAGGGAATATGAAATTCCAAGCGATAAAATCAAAATCGAGTTCACCGAAAGCGCCATTGCTGAAAGCACCAATGTGGTGATTGCCTTCTCTCAAAAGATGAAAGAGTACGGCATCAAGATGGGTCTGGACGATTTTGGTACGGGCTATTCCAATATATCCACCGTTATGAGCATTCCGTTCCATGCCATTAAAATGGATAAAAGCCTGGTTCACAAAGCCATGGAAGACCAAAAGGCTTCCGGTATGATTCAAGGTATGATTACGGCATTTCACTCGCTGGATCTCCAGGTGGTTGCAGAAGGTGTGGAAACCAAAGAACAGCTGGATAAGGTTTTGTCGTTCGGCGTGGACCAGATTCAGGGCTATTACTTCTCCAAGCCGCTGCCCAAGCAAGCTGCATTGGAGTTTTTAAAGCAGGAAAATACTCAGACCAACAATAAAACTCTGGCAGCAGCTGCCCGCTGAACCGATGCAGCTTTTTGCTTGATGCTGGGTTTGCTTGCTATACAAGAACTTGGTCTGCTAGGCATGGCTCGCAGGTCTCTGCTGAAGAAATTCACCGTGAATTTCTTCAGCGAAAGGGGACTTGCGGGCTGTGCCTTTTTTGTGTCAATCCGGCTTGCTTTGGGCTTTTGGCAAACGAATCTGGAAAAAAACATGGTTGCATGGTATAATAGCAAGATAAGTGTCTGGTATCTTTGCTGTGGCATTTGTTCCTATCTGCGGTGCTTTTTTAAACAAGTTTGCGGGCCATAGCGGTAAAGCGGACAAGCTTTTGTGGAATGGCCTTTTCTGTGCCTAGTGCAGCAAATCACCTTGGGAGCCATGGTTAAAATTGCAAGGCAGCAATCAGCCCAGGATACCGGACACGACAGAATTTTCCAGTTTAGTTGCGGAGTGAGTTGTTGGTGGAATGGTCGGCGTTTTCGTTGGTTGCAGGGTTTATAATTGATTTGCTGATTGGGGACCCACACAGCATTCCACATCCTGTTGTAGCAATGGGAAAACTGATTGCTGCATTGGAGCAGATGCTACGAAAGCTGTTTCCCAAAACAGAAAAAGGGGAGATAGCAGCCGGAGCTGTTTTGTGGATTGCGGTGGTTTCGGTTTGTACGGTCTTGCCGTATCTGGTTTTGCTTTTGTGTGCTCTCATCAGTCCGTGGCTGCGTTTGGCGGTGGAAAGCATTATGTGCTGGCAAATTCTGGCCACCAAATGCCTGAAAGACGAAAGCATGAAGGTGTACAAAGCCCTGAAAACAGGAGATTTGAACCAGTCCCGGACCGCTGTTTCCATGATTGTAGGCCGGGATACCACCCGTTTGGACGATGCTGGCGTTACCCGGGCTGCGGTGGAAACTGTGGCAGAAAACACCTCCGACGGAGTAATAGCGCCCCTGTTTTTTCTTCTGCTGGGCGGAGCGCCCCTGGGATTTTGTTACAAAGCCATTAATACCATGGATTCCATGCTGGGCTACAAAGAGCCGCCTTATAAAAACATCGGGCTGGTTCCGGCAAAAATGGACGATGTGGCCAATTTTATTCCTTCCCGGATTGCGGCATTGCTTATGCTGGCAGCTGGCTTTTTTGGGGGGATGGATGTAAAAAACGGCTGGAAGATATTCCGGCGGGATCGCCGAAACCACGCAAGCCCCAATTCGGCACAGACGGAATCGGTCTGTGCCGGTTTGCTGGGGGTGCAGCTGGCGGGAGATGCCTGGTATCACGGGGTTCTGCACCGCAAACCCCACATTGGAGATGCCCACCGTGAAATCCGGCATGAAGATATTCCGGCGGCCTGCCGTCTGCTGTACCTGACCGCAGTTTTTGCCCTGCTGCTGGGTTTATTGGTTCGGGCCTGCATGATGCACTGAGGAAAAACACCATGCTTTACTACACAAAAAACCCCCACGGGGGAGACATCTACCAGGGGGATATCCACCTGGATTTCTCCGCTAATACCAATCCCTTTGGCACACCCCCGGCGGTACTGCAAGCCATATCCGCTGCATTGCCCCAGCTGCACTGCTACCCAGACCCCTACTGCCGTCAGCTGATCACCGCTATTGAAACCTTTGAGGCTGTGCCAAGGGAATGGATTCTTTGCGGAAATGGAGCGGCAGAGCTGATTTATGCATACTGCCGGGCCTTGCAGCCCCGGCGGGCTATGGAGCTTGCGCCTACTTTTTCGGAATACTCTCTGGCGCTGGAGCAGGTGGGCTGCCAGGTGCAGCGGTACCAGCTGAAGCAGTGCCGGCAGTTTGCGTTGGATGAGGACTTTTTGGCAGTGCTGGAGCAAAGCTGCCCCGATGTACTGTTTCTTTGCAATCCAAACAATCCCACCGGCCAACTTCTGCCGCCATCGCTGCTTCAAAAAATACTTGCAGTATGCCAGCGCAAAAACATTCATCTGTTTGTGGATGAATGTTTTTTAGACTTGGCAGACAAATCTGATAGCCTGAAAAAGCACCTGGAACAATATCCCCAGTTGTTGCTGTTGAAGGCGTTTACAAAAAGTTACGGTATGGCAGGGGTACGGCTGGGCTACTGCCTTTGCGCACAGGCAGAGCTGCTGCAAAAAATGGCCCAAACGGTACAGCCCTGGAATGTGTCGCTTCTGGCCCAGGCGGCAGGTGTGGCTGCCTTGCAGCAGGAGAGCTTTCTCCAAAATACTCGCTCCCTGATTGCTGTAGAGCGCCCGTGGCTGCAAAAACAGCTGGAGAACCTGGGGTTCTGGGTTTGCCCCTCCCAGGTCAACTACCTTTTGTTTCAAGGGCCGGAGAATCTGCATCAGCGGTTAAAGGCATACGGCATTGCCATACGCAGCTGCGCTAACTACCACGGTCTTGGCCAGGGGTGGTACCGCATTGCAGTGCGGCAGCACAGCGAGAATGAGCGGCTGATTCACGCAATAGGTTTGGTATTGAAAAAGGAGCAACCATGGCAAAAAACATTATGATTCAGGGCACCATGTCCAATGTGGGCAAAAGCTTGCTGACCGCAGCGCTATGCCGTATTTTTAAACAGGACGGCTACCGGGTGGCACCCTTCAAAAGCCAGAACATGGCCCTTAATTCCTTTATTACAAAAGATGGCGGGGAGATGGGCCGGGCACAGGTGGTACAGGCAGAAGCTGCCGGGATTGAGCCGGATGTCCGCATGAACCCTATTCTGCTTAAACCCACTACCGATGTGGGCAGCCAGGTGATTGTGGCAGGTCAGGTACAGGACAACATGAAAGCTATGGAGTATTACCGCAAAAAACGGGAGTACATTCCTGCCATTCTGGATGCCTACAACAGCTTGGCACAGGAATACGATATTATTGTAATCGAAGGCGCAGGCAGCCCGGCTGAAATCAATCTGAAACAGCAGGATATTGTCAATATGGGAATGGCCGAACTGGTGGATGCCCCCGTATTGCTGGTGGGGGACATCGACCGGGGCGGCGTGTTTGCCCAGCTGTATGGTACCATAGCTCTTTTGGAAGAATCTGAGCGGAGCCGGGTAAAGGCGACGGTGGTGAATAAGTTCCGGGGAGACCGGGCCATTCTGGAGCCGGGCATTCAGACTTTGGAGCAGCTGTGCGGTGTTCCGGTGGCAGGCGTGGTTCCCTATACCCATCTGGATATAGACGATGAGGACAGCCTTACCCAGCGCTTTGAACGGAGCAACCAGCAAAAACTCATTGACATTGCGGTAATTCGGCTGCCCCGCATCTCCAATTTCACGGATTTTGCACCCTTCGAGCAATACCCCAATGTTTCGCTGCGCTATGTGGAGTCGGTGGCGGAACTGGGCAAGCCGGATTTGATTTTTATTCCTGGCACCAAAAGCACCATAGCCGATTTGCAATGGCTTCGTCAGTGTGGGCTGGAAGCCTGCATTCAAAAAGCAGCATCGGCCGGAACGCTGATTTTTGGTGTGTGCGGTGGGTACCAGATGATGGGCAACAGCATTTATGACCCACAGCAGGTGGAAGCTGCCGGGGTTACACAAATCAACGGCATGGGTCTGCTGGCGATGGATACCCTGTTTGAGGGCCAAAAAATTCAAAGACAAACAGCGGGAACTTTTGCGGGGATAGAAGGGCGGCTGTCAACTTTGAATGGCTGCTCCTACACAGGCTACGAAATTCATATGGGACGCAGTCAGAATGAATTGCCGCCTGTGCAGGGCCATGGAACCATCTATGGAACCTATATCCACGGCGTTTTTGATGAACCTGGCATCAGTGACCGGATTTTACAGGCAATTTGCGCCCACAAGGGTGTCCGCTTTGCTGATTTGGGTACCTTTGACCTGAAAAAGCATAAGGAACGCCAATACGATTTACTGGCAGATGCAGTGCGCAGCGGTTTGGATATGGAATTAATCTACCGCATTCTTAACCGGCAAAACTAAGCGGTTAAAGGGTGCATAGAAAACAATAAGGGAGATAGAGCAGATGAAACAGAACGACCATACTTTTTTTGAGAATCGGGAGTGCAGATATTTTCCCTGCCATAAAACCCAGCAGGAGGATTTTAACTGTCTGTTCTGTTACTGCCCCCTGTATGCCCTGGGAGAACAATGTGACGGCAAGTTTGCCTACACAGAAAGCGGCATCAAGGATTGCAGCAACTGCCTGATTCCCCACAGTGCCGGTGGCTATGACTATATTCTGTCTAAATTTCCGGCAATTGCAGCACTTGCAAAGCGGCAGACACCCCATGAATAAATCCCAAAAATACTGGGGGAAGCTCGCCGCATCAAACAGGGGAAAGGGGCCAAAGCAGATGGGTCAAATTCTTTGCATCATTGACGGAATGACCGACCCCTATTTCTGCGTGCAAGACCTGCCCCAGCTTTCCTCCATGCACCGGCTGCCAGACCGAGATAATACCCAAGGAAGAGAGCCGGAAACCATGGGCTGCGTTCTCAGCCTCCTTGGAGTGGAGCATATCCCAAATAATCTGCGAGGTTATCTGGAGGCCTTGGGCAGCGGCATAGCAGTTTACCCGGATGATTTGATTCTGCGGGGCAGCTGGTACCGGCTGGATGAAACAGGGGGCTGCTCGGTTCCTTGTGCTGGCCCCCGGATGATTCATTCCACTGCTTTTCGTTATCATCACCTGGGTGGGTACAAAAGCCTGCTGGTTTTTCCCCATATGGCGGATAGAATCTGTGAGGTAGCTACTTGTTTGCCAAGCAGCCTGAACGGGGCAACCGCCATGGAGTTTATGCCAAAGGGGCCCATCCCACTAAAAAATGCTTTTTTGCAGTGTATGTCTGACCACCGGTTTCTGGTATTGTGGGGCCAGTCCATCCCAACCGCCCTGGCTCCCTTTCCCCAGCGTGGGGCTGCGGTGTGCGGAAAAGGCCTTGTGAAAGGCATTGCAAAAGCCCTTGGCATGGATTTAGTGCCTGTACAGGGGGCAACAGGGGATACCGACACAAATCTTGCAGCAAAAGCAGCGGCAGCGCTGGCTGCGGCCCGGCACTATCCATTTGTACTTTTGCATATCAACGGAGCGGATGAAGCATCCCACAGAAAAAATCCCCAGGAAAAGAGAGCGTTTTTAAAACGGGTGGATCGGGAGGTACTGGCCAATCTCCTCAAGTCGGGCCATGGGGTCGCGGTGGTTTCCGACCATGGAACCGACCCCATTACGGGGCTGCACCTTGCCGGCGGCCAACCAGTCTTTGCAACTCATCAAAAAGGATCAACACGATGCAGCAACATTTAAACAACCTTATCTCCGCCGTATTGCCGCTGGATGCAGAGGCAATGCATCAAGCACAAAAGCGGCAGGCGCAGCTGGCAAAACCCCCTGGCAGCCTGGGTATGCTGGAGGAGCTTTCCATCCAGTTGGCAGGCATCACCGGCCATGTGCACAACCACATTTGCCGCAAACATCTGCTTGTGTTTGCGGCGGATAACGGCGTGGTGTGCGAAGGTGTATCCAGCACACCAAAATCCGTTACCTTGCAGCAGAGCATCAATCTTACCCGGGCCAAAACAGGCGCTTCGGTGTTGGCAAAGCAGTTTGGCTGCCAGGTTACGGTGTGCGATATGGGCATTGATGCAGAGGTATCAACACCGGCCATTTTAAACCGCAAAATTGCTTATGGAACCCAGAATATCGCCCAAGGCCCAGCCATGACCAGAGAGCAGGCTCTGCAAGGGATTCTTACCGGCCTGGAACTGGCCCAAAATTCTTTTGCAGATGTGCTGGGAATTGGGGAAATGGGCATTGGCAATACCACCACTTCCTCCGCCGTGGCGGCTGTACTCCTTAATGTGGATGTAAACGAAGTGGTGGGGCGGGGAGCCGGCCTTACCGACGAAGCCTTTTTAAAAAAGAAAGCGGTCATTCGGCAGGCCATTGCCCTGAACCAGCCCAACGCCCAGGACCCAGTGGATGTTCTGGCAAAGGTGGGGGGATTTGACCTTGCCGCCATGTGCGGTGCCTTCTTGGGGGCAGCCCTGGCCCGCAAGCCGGTTGTAATCGATGGGCTTATTTCGGCTGTGGCTGCACTTTGCGCCGTGCGGCTCTGCCCGGCGGTGCGGGGCTATCTGGTGCCCAGCCATCAATCCTACGAAATTGGCTATAAGCTGGTGATGGACGCAATGGATTTAAAGCCGATTTTTTCGCTGGGAATGCGACTGGGAGAGGGCAGCGGCTGCCCGCTGGCCTTTCAGGTGCTGGAAGCAGCCTGTGCCATCATCAACGATATGGCTACCTTTGAGCAAGCCGGGATTGAGGATGATTACCTGGAGGAGATCCGCCAGGGCGATAAATTTACCCCCTGCTAAGGGGAGGGGAGGTGCCCAATGGGCAAGCTGATTTTAATAAGCGGCGCCAATGGCAGCGGCAAAAGCCGGTATGCAGAGCTGCTGCTTTCCCGCACCACCGGAGAACGGTATTATATAGCTACCATGCAGCCCCAAACCCCAGAAAATCACCAGCGGATTGCAAAGCACCGCTTACAGCGCCAGGGCTTGGCCTTCCATACACTGGAGCTGCCCTGCGGTTTGCAAAATGCCCGCCTGCCGCAAGCAGCGGTGGTATTGTTGGAGGATGTTTCCAACCTGCTGGGGAATTTGCTGTTTGAACACAATGGCACACCCCAGCAGGCGCTGGAGGAAATCCGGGCATTGCAGGCCCGCTGCAAGCTGCTGGTGGCGGTTACCATATCCGACCTTTGTGCCGATGAATATCAGCAGGAAACAGCCGCCTACATCCATGCCCTGAATCAGTTGAACCAAGCCCTGGCGCAGCAAGCAGATGGGGTGATTGAACTACACAATGGGCAGCCTGTTTGCAAAAAAGGAGAACTCCATGCGTTGCTTTGAACCACTCTGGATTGCGCTTTCCACTTACAGTGCAGTTCCGGTACCTCAATTTGAATGGACCGAGCGTCCCATGAAATACGCCATCTGCTGGCTGCCCGCAGTGGGAGCCCTTTGTGGCGGAGCCCTCTGGGCATGGACTGTTCTGGCAGATGCCCTGCACCTAAGTGGAGTGCTGTTTGCGGCGGTGGCCGTCTGCATTCCCTTGCTCATGACCGGCGGCATTCACATGGATGGTTATATGGACACTATGGACGCCTTGAGCTCCCACCAGTCCAGAGAGCGGATGCTGGAAATCATGAAAGACCCCAACTGTGGTGCTTTTGCAGTGCTGTACTGTGGGGTTTATCTGCTGTTGCAGCTTGGTTTGGTGCATGAACTGCATCAAAGAGGGTGGATTGGGCCTCTGTGTCTGCTGTTTGTGCTTTCCAGAGCGCTCACTGCCCTGTGTGCTGTAAATTTGCCCAATGCCCGAAAAAACGGAATGCTCTGTGCCTATACCAAAAACACAGACCGCAAAATTGCAAACAGCACACTGGCAATTCTTGCCGTTTTAACTTGTGGCGGCTTGCTGCTGCTCTCGCCGGCTGTGGGCGGGGGTGCAGTGGCAGCAACCCTCTGTGCCGTGCTTTTTTACAAACAAATGGCACTCAAGCAATTTGGCGGTGTAACAGGGGACACATCCGGCTTTTTGCTGCAGCTGTGCGAACTGGTCGGCCTGGCAGGCGGTCTTATAGGGGGAATGATTGCATGATCCGAATGCTGTTTGTTCGCCATGGAGCAACCGCAGGGAACCTGCAAAAACGCTACATTGGCCGTACCGATGAGCTCCTCTGCCCCGAAGGAATCGCCCAGATAGAACAGTTATCCATGGCTCGTTCTTGGGATGCAAACCAGGTGTTTGTAAGCCCCATGCTTCGCACACGGCAAACAGCGCAGCTTCTGTTTGCAGATATCCCTCAGCAAATTGTGGAGGACTTCCGGGAAATAGACTTTGGCCTCTTTGAAGGCAAAACAGCCCGGGAGCTTGCCTGCAATACCCAGTACCAGCAATGGGTGGACTCCATGTGCCTTGGCCCCATTCCGGAGGGGGAAACACCTTCTGCTTTTAAGCAGCGCTGCTGTACAGCGTTTTTAAAGCTGCTGCCCAGTATTGCCGATGATACTACGGTGGCCTTTGTGGTGCATGGCGGTGTTATTATGAGTATTTTGGAACAGTTTGCCCTGCCAAAACGGAATTTTTACGAATACCATCTCCCGAACGGTTCCTTTTACGAAGCCGCCTTTCAGCAAGGCTGCCTTTTGCTGAACTAAAAACACGGATGCTTGCAAGGCAAGCATCCGTGTTTTTGATTTGATGCGGTAGTATGATAGAAAGGAGGTTAAACTGTGTAATACTGTGCCTGCGCCTGCCATAGCTCATGGTATTTTCCGTTTTTATCCGCCACAAGAGAATCGTGGGTTCCCTGCTGGATAACACTGCCCTCGTGGAATACCACAATCTCATCACAGAACTTGCAGGAAGACAAGCGATGACTGATGTAAACCGCAGTCTTATCCTGGATAATGTGATTAAATTTTTCGTAAATCTCGGCCTCGGCAATGGGGTCAAGGGCTGCGGTAGGCTCGTCAAGAATGATAAAGGGAGCATTTTTATACAAGGCTCTGGCAATGGCAATTTTTTGCGCTTCGCCGCCGGAGACATCCACTCCGTTTTTAGAAAAGTTTTTGTAAAGAAATGTGTTGATGCCTTGCGAAAATTGGGGGGCCTGCTCATTCAGGCCGGCCTGTTGTAAGCAGCGGTGCACAAGCTGGTGGTCGTAGTCTGATTTACCGGCTACATTTTCCCCTAAAGGCAGGGAAAAAGATGAAAATCCTGAAATACAACCGAGAATAGATTCATATAATCGCTGTAATTGTATTTGCGAATGTTGATTCCGTTTAAAAGGATTTCTCCCTCTGTGGGGTCATACAATCTGCATAAAAGCTTGATAAAAGTGCTTTTGCCGCTTCCGTTCACACCCACAACTGATAAACGCTTTCCGATTTGAAATTTCATGGATACATTGCGAAGGGCATAGCTTTCGCTGCCAGGATATTGAAAGGATACATTGCGAAATTCCACTTCATAGTTCCGGTCTCGGCGTTTTTCTACGGTTAAGCTGCCCTGGTACATACGATTGGGAAAATCCAAAAGGGTAAAAATCTGCTTTAAAAAGGGCGTGTTGTTTTCCATTTCACCCAGACAGGTCATGAGGGAGGTGAGCGCTTCGGATGCCTTGGTAAGGGATATCACATATTGCGTAACAGAACCCAATCCAAATGCGCCTGCCCAGGATTTTAAGCATACAAATGCATAGGCAATTCCGGTTGTTCCCACCGATGCGGCAGAGGATGTAGCCCAATACAAGCCGATAGGCCCACGACTCAAACGGGCGAATATACCTTGGGAAGAAAAGGGATTGAGGGTTTTGTTGGCAATATATTTCGCACATAATTGATCCTGGGAATAGGTTCTTACATCGGTAGCAATTTCCTTGCGATAACCAAGTAAAGCAAAAAAACTCAGGATTCGGTTTAAAAGGTTTTGAGAGTCCAGACTGCGAGCCCAATAGGTCTCTGATTTGGTTGCCATCGCTGCGGAAAGGCAGACGCAGGCCAGCATAAGGCCAACCACAGCAATGGAAAAGACAGGGCTGTTCAGCAGAGCGTGCCGCCCCTCGCTTGCCGGGACAGGAGTGGCGAACAAAGAAATGGTTAATGCCATGCTGCCAACCAGAGTAAGAACGGAAGAACAAAACGAGTCGAAGTTTTGCATCAGGCGCGGCATACCCCAGCCAGCACCGTTTGGGTTTTGGCGTATGGAAGAAAGCAGTTCGTTTGTTTTAGAATCATCTAAATCCACATAATCCATATTCAAGAGTTTTTGCCAAAAGATATGCTCCAGATAAAGGTACAGTCCCCGGTTTTTAGTGTTTTTCCAGCGCGCCAGAAGGGCGTCAATTACCCCAATGAACACAGAGCAACCCAGCGTTAGCACAACCAAGTGTTTAAGCCGCCGGGGATTATTTCCTGTGGAAATTTCTTCGATGATTAAAGCGGAGAGATAGATGGGGATGTAAGGCGTTAAGGAGGTCCATACAATGTGGAGCATACGGGAGAGTATCATAGCTGGGTCGTTTTTGTAAAGAATCGAAATACCACGAAAATTTAGTGCAAAGACCTCTTTCAAAAGTTTGCCTTTTTTAAGGATTTTCATGGCAATCATCTCCTTCGTTGTAGTATTTGCTCTGAACCTTGTACAGGCTGGCGTAGCGGCCCCCTGCAAGAATCAGCTGGTCATGGGTACCTTCTTCGGCGATTTTACCCTGGTCAATCAGGATAATTCGATCACAGAATCGAGTGGAGGCAAGGCGATGAGAAATGTAAACAGAGGTTTTGCCCTGGGTCATTTCGTGGTATTTTTGGTAAATATCAGCCTCTGCGATGGAGTCCAGTGCTGCTGTAGGCTCATCCAATATAATAAACGGTGCGTCCTTGTACAGTGCTCGAGCCAGCATAAGCCGCTGGGTTTCTCCACCCGAAAGCTCCACGGCATCCTCGTAAATTTTTCGGTTCAGATTGGTTTGGTATCCTTGCGGGAGCGAATCAATTTTTTCGGATAATCCTGCCTTAAAAACACAAGCTTTTACCCGCTCCAGGTCAATTTCATCATGGCTTTGGCTCACATTGACAGCAACGGTATCTGCCAAAAGAGAAAAATTTTGAAATACCGCAGAAAATAAAGTGTAGTACTCTTTTCGGTTAAAGGTTCGGATGTCCGTGCCGTTGAGCAGTACCCGCCCTTCTGTTGGATCTAAAAATCCGCAAATCAACTTAATCAGGGTGGTTTTGCCAGCGCCGTTCAGCCCAACCACAGCAAGGTTTTCGTTTGGATGCAGGGTAAGATTGATATCCTGCAAGGTGTATGCATCGGCACCGGGGTAGCGAAAGGAGACGGATTCTAAATCAATCCGATAGGATTGAGCAGGCGAGATGGGCTGGCCTCCTGTGAGTTGAAACGGTTCCGGAAAATCCAAACATTCCCGCACAGTGGCAATAGAAAGCGATTGCTGATGCAGCTTGCTTAATTCTTGTAAAATACCAGTAACCCATTGGGAAAAGCCGCCTACCGCAGTAAATACCAGCAAAAATTGAGCAATCGAGAGCTCCTGGCCTAACACCAGATCAATCAGATACCAATAGGCAATGCCGTTGCGAAGAAAAGCGGCCACAACATCGGCAATACGGCCCCAGATGTAAACACTTTCAGCCTTGTGCTGGAAAGCTCTATAGGCAGCCAGCGATTTGCGATACAAATCCTCCAGCCAGGGGCGTAATCCAAAAATATACATATCCTTAGTGCCTTCTGGAATTTGGCCGTTGCTGCACAAATACCGTATCTGCCGCACATATTCCGCCTCTTCGTCCCGATGCCGATAAGCGTATCCGTTGGTACGATAGGTTACATAATAACTGGCAGCCGTCGTGATTAAAATTACAAAAATCAAAACAGGCTGAATGCGATTCAGCAGCTGGATGTAAATGATAAATCCAAGACCATTTGTAATCAGGTTGGTCAGGGTGTCCCAGATTGCTTCGCCGGGACTATCGTCGTTGCCAATGCACTCCAACGCTTTGGTTAAAATTTTATCGAATATGTCGTTGTGCAGATTGGGGTAGGAGGTAGTAGCAGCTTTGTGATTCAGCATATTTGTCACTTCCAGGCGAACACTCAGTCTGCCAAACATGGTATTGGCCTTCACATAGGTCGAGGCAGCAGAAACAACCATTAATGCTGCCGAAAACAAGGTGATAGTGCCAATCAGCTTGCCAAAGGAGAGGTGTTGCTCCAAAGCGGAAAGTATAGCGGGAGAGATATATAGATTAATCATGTTGAGGCAAACTGCCAATAGTGCAGTAATTAAACTTAATGCCAGCACCTTTTTTTCGCCAGATGTCCATGCAAGTTTTATCATAAACCAAACATTGCTGAACATACTGTATTGCGGCTTTTTTGAAGAAGACGCTTCTTGCTTTTTTGCGTCATAAAAGCTCACCAACCTTTCGAATGATTTTCCGAAGACAATCCTACCATAAAAAATGCCCCCGAAAAAATCCGGGGACGAATCGTTGTTTTTGGAGGATGAATTGCAAATTTTTACACTTGTGGCAACAATATCTCCGTGGTAAAAGCCCCATCCTCACTGTTGCGGCTGATGTATCCCTCCAGCCGCTCTACAATGGCATCAATGCGAACAAGCCCAAAGCCGTGGTTCTTGCCCTTGGTACTGAGAAAGCGGGTTCCTATCTTTTTTAGTTTTTTGCCGGCAGTAAAGTTTGTAAAGGAGATGTACAGCTGGGTGTTTTTCATATCCATACACAGCCGGATGACCCGTTGTTCCTCCGGCAGTTTCAGGCTGGCTTCAATGGCATTGTCAAACAAATTGCCAATAATACAGCACAAATCAATTTCCGAGGTTTTCAGCTTTAAGGGAATATGGGCATCTGCAATTACCTGAATGTGCTTTGCCCTTGCCAGTGAGATTTTGGAATTTAAAATGGCATCGGTCATGGGATTGCCTGTTTTGATGGAGGTATCAACGGCGGTCAAATCCTTGTCCAGCAGGTTAAGATACTCCCGGATGGCCTCCAAATCTCCAGAGGTGGCATAGGCTTTCATGGTCTGGATGTGATTGCGGTAGTCATGCCGCCAGCCACGAATCTGCCGGTACATATTCTCCACTTCCTGGTAGTGGGTTTCAATCAGCTCCTGCTGATAGGAGGCAATCCGTCGATCAATTTTTTTTGGATAATATCCCCATATACTCACCCCATATTAATAATTGCCCGGTTAATGCTTTCGTAGGCTCCACGAGGAAGGGGAATGCTTGTTCCATCGCTAAGCGTTATTTCGGTTTTTGTAACCCGGCTAATTTTGGTCAGATTTACAACAACAGACCGTCCTACTCGGCAGAACCGTTCATTCAGATTCTTTGCCAATTCTGCCAGGGTCATTTTTATTGTAACATCTGTAAGGGCATGGATGGTTACATAATTTCCCATTACATCGGCATAGCGGATCTGGTAGATGGGTACACGAACCATTTCGGAACCAATTTCAAAATGAAAAACCTTTTCGTTTTTGGTGGCCTTTTCCACGGCACGGCTCAAAACCGTAAAAAGCTTTTCTTCTTTCACTGGCTTCACCAAATAATGCAGTGCAGCTACCTCATATCCTTCGGCTATGTAATCGGCATATCCTGCAATAAACACAATCTGAATGGTGTCGTTGGTTTGCCGCAATTGTTTTGCCATGGTGACACCATCCATAGAACCCATTTCAATGTCCAGAAGCAGAATGTCATAGTCACATTCCTGGGCATAGTGGAACAAAAAATTTTCAGCAGAAGAAAATGTGGTTATCTGCACGGTATGGCCGGTCTCGGCGGCCCACCTGGTGGTTAAATCTGAAATATACTGCCTGTCGGCGTTAGAATCATCACAAATTGCAATTTTATACTTCATGTTGTTGCTATTACTCAATATTTCTGTATAGGTTAAATCGCTTTAGCAGATAGCGAAATCTCACGGTTCGGGATTGAAAGTTGCCTTGCTATACTGCTTGGCATCGCATTGGGATAAAAGTATAACAGGCATTGGCCCAGACTTCAAGGATGGTTTGCGTGCAGCCTGGGTGAATTAGAGTGTTGCACTGACTGCTGCTTTTTGGTATCGTTTTTCAATTTTATCTTGGGTGCGCTCTACCTGTGCTGCTTTGCGCAGTAATAGCCAACGATAGTTTGGTCAGAATTTTTATCCAATTCCAGAATAACCGAAGTGTTAATATTCTGAACGACTCCGTTACGATTCAGGCAGATAAAATATTTGCAATAAATAAAAGCTCCAACACGAAACATATTCATCGGGTCATACCCGCATATAAAAGCATTGCAAGGGGTATATTCCCATTTTTCAATGGATTCTGCAACCAGTTTTTCTCTTGCTCTGATCATCTCGCCATATCGATTGGGAATAAAATCGTAGTGTTTTATTGCAACGGGGCTGTCGTCAAAAGCAATGGGATTTTGTTCATACAGTGTTTGTTCACCTGCAAAATAATTGTGCATCATCATTTTATGGGCATCACAGCACAGACAATAAAGAACACCGCTGTAATAAGAGATTCGACGCACATCGAACAACAAACTGTCCTGCTTGCGCAGGTTACAGAGATACTCGTTTATAACATCCGTAAACTTGTCAGGATTTATCCTGTGCAGCGCTTTTAAGCCCACATACTCGGCTGCACCTTCCAAGGTTTCTACTTTTAATTCCTGCCGAACCATGTCCGGATATGCTTTCATCCGCATGGTTCGGATTTGTGCAAATTTTTGCAATGCGTTCAAATCGTGTGTTTCATAGGATTTAGCCAGATAAAGGTTTTCGTTGTACTTTTTTTCAAAGTTCTCTATATCATTGGGATATCTTAAAAGAACCAGATCAGAAGGATACCGCTTTTCGCCATTGGCTCTTTGATGGCAGTGAAACATTTCATGTACAAGCAAATATGCAAGCTTTTCCATGTCATTAACAGGGTCTAATTCCATGTTCCAGATAGCTATGTATTCACCATTGTGTTCTATTGCAGTATTTCCTTTAAAGTCCTCTTGATAGGGCAGTATTTCCCCGACTAAACAGATTTCCTTGTTATTGTATAGGGCATAGTTATAGGGATGAAAGCCAGCAAATAGGGCACTGAAATCAACGGTTTTTAATACCGCATCTACTTCATTGTATATTTTTAATAAATCCATGTTTGTTACTCCCTTGATTGGGAACTAAAAATTTATGTTTCGCTTGGAAAGTAAGACTACCGTCTCCACATGGCACGAGAGGCTCTGATTGATGTCGTGGATTTGCGGTTTCAGCAATAATTTTCAGGGCGTTCTCGGAAATATATCGAAACCGAAATAAATCTATTATCTATTCTACTTTCTAAACCTCGCTTGTCAATGGGAACAAGTCAATATCGCAAGGCGGCTACTATATAATGTCAACATACAGTGCTCAAAAAATTATCGATTGTTTCGACCTCAATTCATCTTTTACGGGAATTGCTCAACCTTGACTTATCCCCAGATAAAATTCCATACACTCAAGGTAAATAAAACTATGTGCCCAAAAGCCGGCCTTTTTCTCGTATCATGGAAGAGAATGCAGTATAATGGTGGAGAGTGATAAAAATGCTGGTAAAGAACACAGAAAATCGATGATAGCTGGAATTTGTAAGTTTGGAGAACATGCTTCCGGAGCAATCAATTTTAAGAATATCTACGAATTTGTAGAGAATCTGTACTGCGAGGACAACGGCAGGCCGAGCGTAGACCCGGTTGCGCTGTTCAAGATTGTGCTGATTCAGCATATCTACGGAATCCCATCCCTTCGCCGAACCATGGAAGAAGTGAGCGTGAACCTTGCATATCGGTGGTTTATTAGATATACGCTGAACAAAGCAGTGTCGCATTTTTCCACTGTGAGCGACGCATTTGGCAGAACTATGTGGGGATGGCAGAGCATATCTGGCACATGGCGGTGTACAAAGAACTGTACCGGCTACGAAAAGAGAAAATTGAGCGTGTGTTTGCCGATGCGAAGGAAAAGCACAGTATGCGTTACATACAGTACAGAGGCTTGGCCCAGGTGACAAACTGGGTGCAGCTTAAATTTATTGCCATGAATTTAAAAAAACTGGCCACCTGGAAATGGAATGACCGCCATCCGGTACCGGATGGCCCAAGGCGCACCAGATTGCCCCAAAATGCATCGGACATTTCGTTGCTTTTTCCATCTTTCTTCCCGTTTACAAACCAAAAACCTGCTTTGGTTTGATTGCCACAGCAGGTTTTTCTACAAGCTGAATCGGCAAATCCGATTTTGTTTTTCTGAAATCGGTAATCGGCATACGTAATGCCTTGTCCAACGATGCAATGGTGCATTATTTACGGTATTGTAGACTTTCGCATAATCCAGCAGCTCCTTAAACAATACATCGGTAATAATCTTTTTGTTTTCCACCCAATCGACGAAACTACGGTACACACTGTTTTTTGGAACCAAGGTGTATATTCTTATTGCCAAATGCATACGAAAGAACATTTCTAGATCCTTGGAGTCCATAGAAAAGTTTTCTTCGATTTTTCTTCGATATTGCGCATAGAACTTGTCTTGCGTATTGCTGTCCAAATTCATAAGAAGGAAATTTATAATTAAATCGGCTGCTGTCAGATTTATGCCTGTAGTATTTATGCTCTCAAAATTTTATATGCATCATCCTTCTCTTTAGGAGTCCAATAAATTGCACTAACAGTACAATTTATTATAGCATTTTATGTAAAAATACAAGATGGACTTGGAAAATATGTTTAGAAAATAGTTCTCCTTTTGGTCATCACACATATATACATTGTCGTATTAATACAAATGTAGAAATATGGCATAAAACTATAAAATACTTCTTTATAATAAAGAAAAATTTATAAAACCACAAAAAACTATTGAAAAATGCAGGAAATTGTGCTATGCTACACAAATATTATTGTGCTTATCAGAAATGGAGGCCTCTATGAATGTCCAAAACAATGAAAATTATATCAGCATTGAAGAAGCTGCAGAATATTTAGGCGTCAAACCGTCCACAATTCGCACTTGGATAAAAACGAAAGATATGCCTGCACATAAGATTGGTGGAAAGCTGTGGAAATTCAAGCGTTTTGAAATCGATAAATGGGTTGATAGCGAAAAAGGTAAAAAATAACCACTGGTTAATCAAGGAGTCAATTATGTTAAGATTAGGTAGCGTGTTCAGCGGCATCGGAGCAGTTGAACACGCATTAGATCGCTTAGGAGTTCCATATGAAATCGCCTTCGCGTGCGACAATGGTGAGCGCCGACTCAAAACCAGTTATGATGCTATTTTTGCCGCTACTGAGGGAATGAGTAATTCGGAAAAAAACAAGTATGTCACCGCATTGTACAATTCCGAATCAGGCGTTAATTATGTGGAGCAAACATATAAGGCAAATTACCACATTGAAGATGCAAATTTCTATCAGGATGTCAAACTTCTTGATGGGCACGAATTTAGAGATTTTGTAGATTTATTCGTTGGCGGAAGCCCATGCCAGAGTTTTTCGATTATGGGTAAGCGTGGTGGTCTTGAAGAAGCTCGAGGCACGCTCTTCTACGAATATGCACGCCTCGTAGATGAAATTCGTCCCAAAGTTTTCATTTATGAAAATGTAACAGGTATGTTAAACCATGATGGAGGGCGAACCTGGGAAGTCGTTTCAAATATTTTCAATACTCTCGGCTACAAATGGAAATATTTGGTTTTAAATGCGACCGATTTTGGTCTCCCGCAGAACAGACGAAGAATATTTGTTGTTGGGTTCAGAAAGGATCTTGCTAAATACTTTAATCGCATAAATGACCCCCAGAAAGTAAAGCTGCGTGAGGATATGACCGCACATCTGGAAGAGTTTATTCCCAACAAATATTACCTGCCAGAAAAGGGGTTTAAAAGGGTTATTGACCCCAATCAGAAAAAGCACGTCGCACTTAACGGAAAAATCGCTCGTTGCCAGGTGGCTTGTCAACAATTCAACTGGTTTGGCGACATGAGATTTGAGACAGAGATACCTCAACGGCTTGAAGAGGACGAGCGTGTGTTTAAGGGTGAGTATAACGGTGTTCGAGGAGTAGCTCGTTGCCTTACTCCTCGTGAATGCCTGCGTCTTATGGGCTTTTCTGACAGCTTTAAGATTAATGTTCCGGATCCCCATATGTACAGACAGGTGGGGAATTCCATTGCGGTTAATGTGTTGATGGAGGTCGTCAGACAGATCAGATTAACCGGTGTGTTTGAAAAGGAAGAACCGTCATGAACAAAGAAAACAGACTTCAAGTCGCAACTGTATTCAGCGGCATTGGCGCTCCAGAGTTTGCTTTGCGTAGACTTGGCATTCCGCACGATGTCGTCTTTGCTTGCGATAACGGAGAAATCGATTTACTAAAACCAGATGAGGAAATTGCCGAAGAACTGAAGAATATCCCTGCTTTAGAAGAACGCAAGGCGTATGTGCGTTCCCTTGTTCCTCCAAGACGAGTTAACTCTGTCAAAAAATCCTACCTCGCAAACTATGATATGGATGAAAGTCACTACTACCATAATGTGCGTTTTTTGGAGGGTTCTGAGTATCGAGGAAAAGTCGATCTTTTCGTTGGAGGCAGCCCTTGTCAAAGTTTTACTTTGCTGGGTTACCAAAAAGGCCTCGAAGAAGCAAGAGGTACTCTCTTCTACGAATTTGCTCGTTTGGTAGACGAAATTCAACCCAAAGTATTCATTTACGAAAATGTCCAAGGACTCATTAAACATAATAAAGGTCAGACATGGGAAGTTGTTCAGCGAGTATTCGACTCTTTGGGCTACAAATTGCACTCTTCCGTACTGGACGCTGCGGAATATGGGCTCCCCCAAAAGCGTAGACGTATATTTGTAGTTGGCTTTAAGTATGGCGGGGAGAAATTTAAATTTCCCAGCACAGTTCCACTTAATTTCACAATGCAGGATTTTTTACTTGAAAATGCTGCTGATGGTCATGTAACTGCAAATAAAGGGAAAATTGTAGTAAAACCTGGCGGACAAGAAGTTCCTGACAAATATTTCTTATCCGAACGAATTCTCCCTGGCATTATGTGTGAAGGCACCGGTGGTTTCTCTATGAAGCCGGAAATCGACCTTAAAATTGCCCGCCCGCTCATGAGTACAATGCACAAAATGCATAGGGCCGGCGAAGATAACTATGTGACTACGAATGGCAAAATTAGACGCCTTGCACCAAGAGAATGCCTTCGCCTTATGGGATTCACAGACGACTTTAAAATCGAAGTTGCCGACACCCCTATGTATAAACAGGCAGGAAACTCCGTAGCTGTAGATGTGTTAATGGGACTTATCAAGGAAATCATAAAATGCATGGAGATGTAAATTATGAAATGGTCAATGGACACACATAAATATATTAGCGAAATCACAAGGACTGCCCTTAAGATTATGTCCGACCACAACATTTCATCTGAATCTGAAGCAGAAGAAATAGAGGCTGTTGAGCGTGACTTGGCGGCTGCTGGTGTATATAAGGATTTTGAGGCTGCAAGGGGGCGTGTTCGCCGTGCGTTGTTTACTTATTTCAAAGCATATCACTGCCTAGATGCAAACGAACACCTGACGGACATTGGGCGCTTATATGCTGACGGAAGCCTCTCAATTCAGGAGTTTTCTTTTTACTATATAGTCAACTACATTTACAAAGATAACCATTCGGAATACTACCCTACAAGATTAATTCTCTCTTGTCTTAAGCAATTGGCAGACCAAGGTGCTCAACACGCATATATTTCTGCGTACGATTTTTCTAGAATTGTTGATTGTACTTCCATGGAGGATGTAAACAGTGGATTTATTGATGACCTGCTATCTATCCGCCTCGGCCAAATTCCTGTTGTAAATGAAAGAAGTATCGGCTTTGATGTGTGGGCGAAAATGTTAGTTCAGGCTGGTATTTTGAAAAGAAATTCCGACCGTTCGCTTTCTGTTGCAAACCAAGGTCTGGCAGATTGGATTCTCGATGCATACGGACAGCCTCTTACCACATTGAATGGTAAAATCAACTCTGGCATATTAAAATACTTTCCTGTCCTCCCACTTAACAATTCGCATGGCGATATATTGCCTTACGAAAATGAGGGAAAGGCTCTGCAAGCGTTCTTATTTGACGCTATCGACGACGCCATTATCGACAAATTTATTTTCACAAACACTACCTCTACCTTTGCCAATATGTTATACTCCCTCGGAGTTGTGGGTGCAAAAGGATTTTACAGTTCTTTCATTGGTTTGGAACGACTCATCGGTTTTTCGCTGGCAGCAAATCATAATCCTGCCATCAAAACTGTGGGCGAAATTCTCTCTCGTATCGAAATCAGCACCCTTGATCTAGATGATATCGATATTGATGCTGTTGTTGAAATTGACGAAGAGTCTCGCGTTTCCAGTGGCACTAATATTTTGCTCTACGGTGTTCCTGGCTGCGGTAAAAGCTGGACCATTGAACATGAATACTGCAAACCAGGAACCAATGTTGAGCGTTTGGTATTCCACCCGGATTACTCCAACGCTGACTTTGTCGGACAAATTTTGCCTGTTGTAGATCCGGTTGACAAGCAGGTGACTTACGAGTTTACTCCGGGTCCCTTTACTAATATTCTCCGTGCTGCGTATATAAATCCTCATCAGAGATATGTTCTTGTTATCGAAGAAATCAACCGCGGTAATGCTCCTGCAATTTTTGGTGATGTGTTCCAGCTACTCGACAGAACCGTATCCACTAAAACCTCCGATGGAATTACTTATTCTGCTGGAACCAGTGAATACGGTATTACAAACGGAAATGTAGCAAAGGTTGTATACGGTGACGAAACCCACAAGGTTCGTATTCCATCCAATCTGTCTATCTTGGGTACTATGAATACATCTGACCAGAATGTATTTACCCTCGATACAGCATTTCAGCGTAGATGGAGAATGCGCCTCATTGAGAATGATTTCTTTAATGTCCGCACTTCTCTTGCTCAAGCCGAAATTCTCGATACAGGGGTAACTTGGAGAAGATTCTGCGAAACAGTCAATGAAATTATCATCGGAAATAAAGCAAAAATTGCATCTGCGGAAGACAAACGCCTCGGTGTCTATTTCGTTCATGAGAATGAGCTGAAGTTTGATGATAGAGCCGTTGCAAAACCGCCACATACAGTTTTTGCTTTGGAGTACAATGAACTTCTGAAAGCTGAAATGATGAACGGCACGCCAGAAGAAGCTGCTCGACTGGCCGAAGTGCGTGAAGCCCTTATGCAGATTCGCATCTTCCCGGAAAAAGTAATCAAATACCTTTGGGACGATGCCTTTAAATTTAACCCAGAGGCGCTATTTGATACTGACAATATGGATAGCCTGGAAAAGGTAATCCGTACATTTGTACTCAGCCAAGGTCGCGAGCGTTTTAAGATTTTCAGGTCTTCCGTGCAGCAAAAGCTGTACCCTACTCAGCAGTAATTTAGACACCGTAAAAGGAGCTGGTCATCGATGGACTTAACGAAAAATCTTCGTCAGCGTTGTCATGTAAATACCAACGAAGATGGTGATTCATTTGTTGGTGTAAAAGCAGATACCGATGATGCCGTTATATACTTTCCTATTGGGTATCAGTTGCCGGATAATGACGATGACCTGCGTGTTGATATCAACAACCTTTTCGGTGTGCTGGCGGCTTTTGTGAAAGAAGACCGTGTTATTGAGGCATCAAAATTTGAAGCCCCGCAAACAGTCGATTTTCCCATCCACGCATATCTGACTGTCATACGCGATTTTCTTCACAATGCTCGCTATTACACAGAAACGGATCCAATTTACAAAACGGACACCAAAGGAAGAGCCTCTTGGGCAAGAACAATCCGGGAGCAACGTCCCTTGGTTCAAAAGAACGGTTCGCTGATTTTCACCAGTATGACCGTGCGGTCATCTACGCCAAACACCAATAAGGAAATTACTCAAATTCACAAATACTGTGTCTATGAGGCCTTCGAAAAAATGGGATGGCTGTATGTGCCATTCATGCCTGAACAACCCGGAAATCATCCAACTATAAAAGCCTCCATTGCTATTCTGACCAAGAAACTCAGCACAACCAACAATGACAACGAACAAAAGTTGTTTGGTGCGATGCGTTCTATGCTTGAATATATGGACAAGCACAGCGCAGACACGCAGTACTTCTTCGGTACTGACCGGTTTGATGTTGTGTGGGAAAAAATGATTGACCGAGCCTTTGGTATTGAGGGTAAAGAGCGTTATTTCCCACGAACAAGGTGGTTGCTACACTATGGACAGGATCGCGAGAAAAATCCGCTTCATCCCGATTCCATAATGATTTATGGCGACCACTATTATGTACTTGATGCAAAATGCTACCGCTACGGATGGACTGGTACCACAGATCATCTTCCGAATAGCACGGACATCAACAAGCAGATTACATATGGCGAGTACATAGAGCGGGCGCATAGCATTCCAAACGAGAGATTGTTCAACTGCTTTATTATGCCATTTAACCAGGCAGACAACCCCTTCGGAATTACTGGTACTATTGCTAATATCGGCGAAGCAGTCGGAGATTGGCGATATGATCCCAACAATCCGAAAATGAAGAACTACGAACGTATCCAAGGCATTGTCATGGATACGAGGTATCTCATGTACAACTATATCGGAACCCCGGAACAGCAGAAAAAAGAACTTGCAGAGTGTATTGAGCAAGTTCTTTCCAAGGGCCTTGTTTCTGCACCACATATAAGATAAAACTATAACCGCCGTCTGATAGCAAATTCGCTATTGACCGGCGGTCTTTTTTATTTGTTCATTTTTCTCTTACGCGATCTCCGCTGTGCTGCTGCGTTTCCACATGCAGGACAGCAATATTTCTTGTTTGTTGCGGTCGCATTGACCAGGAAGTATACTTCACGCTTGCAGCTTGGGTTTTGACACTCCCTATATATTTCAACACCGGGTTTCATGTAGAAAATGGAGAAGTAAATTGCCTCCAAAAGGCTATCAAGCCTCCATTCCGGCTCAAGTGTTTCAGGGGCAATAGTTGGGCGAATGGTGGAAATAAAATGATTGATTTCTGCACTTACGACAATCCGTGCGATCCGAACCAAGGCAACCTTCATTTCCTCCGAAAGTTCAAAATTATCATTCTTGGAATAGTAGGTCACCCTGTTGTAGAATACATCGTTTATGATGCCACGCTGAAGCTGATAATGATAGAAGAAATCGATAATGAGCCTAAGATCGGAAGCGCCGTCATTTAGTCCTGTGTACATTGCCACCAAATGCTTAAATGGCTGGCTGTTGCTGCCGGGCATGGTCGGTAGCCCAGAACCACTCCTCACTGCATTAAAAAATGAGATTTCAACAGTGTTAGCACCGCCCATAAGAGTATCATCCACAGAGAATTTTCCTGTGTTAAATACTTCTCGGTTACGGTTTATATCTGGAAAACTATTATATTCACGGAGATACTGCGTGAAAAGGTGTGGACAAGAGGTAAGATTCCCGCTTGAAAGTGCAATTTCGATAGGGTCAGAAAACAGCAAATATGCTGCCATAATAACAATGTTTTTATAATTTATCTGTCCGGCAATAGCATTCATCAGTTTGACTGTTGCTTTGATACGATTGACAAATTCCATAATCTGGGTGGTATCAACGGATTCATACGCTTCAATGCTGATGGGAACAAGAAAACCAAATTGATGAAAAAACTGTATATGAGAATCAATGTCTCCGTCTTTGATGGCGAGCAACTTACCCAGTACATTTGACTGGATAACCCCGCCAGCGTTACCAGAGAGGTTCAGACCCTTTTGCGGCATATAAGAAAACTTCAGCGGTTGCTGCACAATACCGCAGATTTTAAGTGTTGTTTGCGGATCGGCTCCAGGGGCAACATTAACAGTATCCTTCTGGCAGTTACAAACTAGGTTTTCACAGCTGAAAAAGCTGCTCATCAAAATTTCAGATAATTTTTTTGCCATAATTCCATCCAAATCGGCTCAAAAGACCGCTGTCCTTTCGCGAAAAAATGATATAACCCTTTATTTTTATCTGTGTGCCACCGACTATTTCATGGGTTTTCTATAAATTATAGCATAAAAATAATAGAATTACGATATATAACCCCTTACTTCGTGCAACGAGGTAAGGGGTGTTTTTATGTAAATTTTTTTATTTATTATTCCGGAGTAAAATATCGCCATCGAGGGTAGCCCCTTCGAAATAAATTTTACTCCGCTTTGTGAGTGGCCATTAACGAAGCGGTGGATACATACGGAACCAGAGACGGATCATCCGTCAGCCATCCGCTGTACCACCGTTGATTTGTCATGCCCTCTCACGAGTGTGCAAAGCCGGTGTGTCATCTGATGCACCGGCTTTAATTGTATCTGCCGCCTCCATTCCCAAAGCGGGAAAGGACAAGCAATGCAAAAGAATGAAAACCGGTATTCCATTTATCTTCGCGCCACCAAGCAGTGGATACCATGCACCAAAGAGCAGTTTGATGACTACTACCGCGACATCAACGCATACCGACGCACTCAGCAAAATCACGGGCGCTGTGTATGCCCAGCTTCCAAAAGGTTGATGTGCGACATGGATTGTTGGACTTGCCCTTACCGCACACCGGGAGATCTGAGTTCACTTGATGCTGGTCACACCGATGACGAGGGAAAGGAAATGAACTGGCTCGACTATTTGCAAGAAAAGATGCCTGACCTTCAAGTCCCATCCAACGAGGATTTTGTGGCCGATACCCTTTATATGCGTCAGCTTCTTGCTCGTCTGTGTGAGGTCATGCCACAGGCTATTGAAATTGGCCGACTCCGTCAGCTTGGTTTGAGCGAGGATGCTATTGCCGCCGAAATCGGCACAGGCAGAAAGACCTTCGCTTACCGCATTAAAAAGGCTGCGGAGATGCTCAAAAAAGAATTTCCGGAATTTTTATAAAAAAGTTTCTGGGATTTTTTCCGAAACGGAGGTCTCGTTTCCATTTGGCAGTGTAAGGAGCAACAACGAGACCGCGTCTTACAGGAGGTGAAAAAGAATGTACGAATTCGAAAAAACTGTGATGACACCGGAAGAGGAATTGGTTGATATCCTTCTGGACTTCATCATCGTATCCGCCAACCTGGCAAAGAAAGTCAGCCGTGCCATCAAGCAGAAGCAAATCAAGGAAGGAGACATTATCAATGGGGAAAATCAACGAATTGGATCTGGCAATCAAGGAACTGCGCAGTGCCGCAGCCACTATTAATGAAGTGGCAAACACTCTGGCAGAGATGGCCAACACTACGACTGATGATGTCGTTGCCCCTGCCGAACCCGCACTGACGCTGGAACGGGTCAGAGCCGTTCTTGCGGACAAGTCCCGACAGGGCTTCACCGCAGAGATTCGAAATCTGCTGCAAAAGTATGGTGCATCCAAGTTGTCTGGCATCGATTCTGCCCACTACGAAGCCTTGCTTCATGATGCGGAGGTACTGACGGATGCCACCTAAAGCACACGCCACGCTCTCGGCATCATCTTCCGAACGCTGGCTGAACTGCCCACCCTCCGCAAGGCTCTGCGAAGCCTACGAGGATAAGGGTAGCGAATATGCCGCCGAGGGCACTTATGTTCACACATTAGCAGAAGCCCGGCTGAAGCAGGCTCTGGGGATACCCACCGAAGATCCCATCGAAAACCTGTCCTGGTATGACACCGAGATGGAAGACTGTGCCCAAGAGTATGCCGCCTATGTGATGGAACTCTTGGAGTCTGTAAAGCAGACCTGCTCCGACCCAGTGGTCTTGATCGAGCAGCGAGTGGATTTTTCCCGCTGGGTGCAGGATGGTTTCGGTACAGCCGACTGCATTCTCATTGCCGATGGCGTTCTCAACATCGTGGACTACAAGCACGGCAAAGGGGTCGAAGTCTCCGCAGTAGGCAATCCACAGATGAGACTTTATGCACTGGGGGCTTTGGAGATTTTTGATGGTATCTACGACATCGACCAGGTCTGTATGACCATCTTCCAGCCTCGGAAAGGCAACATCAGCACAGACCTTATCGAAAAAGACGCTCTGCTTGAATGGGCTGACGGAGATCTTTCCGAAAAGGCAAAGTTGGCCTATGAGGGTCAAGGCGATTTCCACTGCGGCGAATGGTGCCGCTTCTGCAAAGCAAAAGCCGAGTGCAGAGAACGCGCTGCCGCCAATCTGGAAATGGCTCGTTATGAGTTTGAAGCTCCTGCGCTCCTAGAGGACGATGAGATTGCCGACATCCTGGGCAAGGTCGATGCACTGACCGCTTGGGCCAACGATGTCAAGGAATACGCTCTCCAGCAGGCAGTTAGCGGAAGGGAATGGTCCGGCTGGAAGCTGGTCGAGGGTCGCTCTAACCGTAAGTACACCAGTGAAGCTGTTGTTGCCGCCACCGTTGAGAGCGCAGGCTTCGACCCTTATGAGAAAAAGCTTCTCGGTGTGACCGCCATGCAGAAACTGCTTGGCAAATCCCGCTTTGAAGAACTTCTTGCCCCTTATATTGAAAAGCCACAAGGCAAACCCACGCTCGTGCCGGACAGTGATAAGCGACCGGCAATTAATACCGCAAAAAATGATTTTATGGAGGAATTTTGATATGTCTAACAACACAAACAGAGTCAACAACCCTATGAAGGTTATCACCGGTCCCGATACTCGTTGGTCATATGCCAACGTATGGGAACCAAAGTCCATTAACGGTGGCACTCCTAAGTTCAGTATCAGCCTCATCATTCCCAAGTCAGACACCAAGACGGTGACCAAAATCAAAGCGGCTATCGAAGCTGCCTACCAAGAGGGTCAGGCCAAGCTGAAAGGCAACGGTCGTTCCGTTCCTCCTCTCGCTGCCATAAAGAATCCTCTTCGCGATGGTGATGTGGAGCGCCCGGATGATTCCGCCTACGCCAATGCTTATTTCGTTAACGCCAACTCCGCTACCGCACCCGGCATCGTTGATGCTGACTGTAATCCTGTGCTAACCCGCTCCGCGGTATACTCTGGCGTGTACGGCCGTGCCAGCATCAACTTCTATGCGTTCAACAGCAACGGCAACAAAGGCATTGCCTGCGGCTTAAATAATCTTCAGCTGATCCGTGCCGGTGAACCTTTGGGTGGCAAGGCGAGTGCTGAGTCCGATTTTGCAACCGATGCCGACGATGATTTTTTGAACTAAGCCAAAGGAGGTAAAACATTATGGAAATGATTCAGACTATTCTCCTCACCGTACTTCTGTTTGTCTGGCTGTGCATTAGCATCAGCTTTCTGGTAACTTCCATCCAGTCCTTCCTCTATTACCGCAAGAGAGAAAAGCGCGAACTGGCCCAGGCTGAACGCGACAAGGAATACCATGACAAGCGCATGGAGAGCTTGCTGAACAAGTAAGCATCTCATCCCAGGATGGCGGACTAATCTGCCACCCTATTGGGTATGGAGAAAGGACCGGTGATTATGAAAACACTCTCAATCGATATCGAGACTTACAGTGATCAGAACCTCGCCAAGTGCGGGGTATACCGCTATGTGGAGTCTCCCGTATTTCAAATTCTTTTATTTTCTTACAGCATTGACGGAGGCACGGTTCAGCTTGTGGACCTTGCCTGCGGCGAGGAGATTCCAGACCAGGTTTTATCTGCCTTAACAGACAATTCTGTTATCAAATGGGCCTTCAATGCCAACTTTGAACGAATCTGCCTGTCCCGACATCTGGGGTATTCTACCGGGGATTATCTTGACCCGAAATCCTGGCACTGCTCTATGGTCTGGGCTGCCACGATGGGGCTTCCTCTCTCCCTGGAGGGTGTTGGAGCCGTGCTTGGTCTGGAAAAACAGAAGCTGACCGATGGCAAGGACCTCATTAAGTATTTCTGTCAGCCATGTACACCGACCAAAGCCAATGGGCAGCGCACTCGCAACCTTCCGGCTCATGCCCCAGAAAAGTGGCTAGCTTTCAAAAAGTACAATATCCGCGATGTGGAAACGGAGATGTCCATCCAGGCTCGGCTTGTCAAATATCCTGTGCCGGATAGCGTGTGGAATGAATACCACATGGATCAAGAAATCAATGACCGTGGTGTTGCCTTGGATATGGAACTGGTGCGACAGGCCATTCAGATGGACGGGCGCTCCCGCTCGGAACTGACACAAGCAATGAAGGAACTGACCGCATTGGAAAATCCAAATTCCGTGCAGCAGATGAAGGGATGGCTGTCCCTCAATGGCATAGAAACCGATACTCTCGGCAAAAAGGCTGTGGCTGAAATGCTGAAGACTGCACCTCCAGAATTACAAACCGTACTGACCCTCCGCCAGCAGCTTGCCAAATCCTCGGTGAAAAAGTACCAAGCCATGGAGACAGCCGTCTGTGCTGACGGCAGAGCCAGAGGGATGTTTCAGTTCTACGGTGCCAATCGTACAGGGCGGGCGGCGGGGAGAATTATCCAAATGCAAAATCTTCCACAGAACCATCTTCCAGACCTTGCTGAAGCCCGTGGTCTTGTCCGTTGTGGTGACTTTGATGCCTTGAAAATGCTCTATGAGGATGTTCCGGACACCCTGTCACAGCTTATCCGTACAGCATTCGTTCCCCAGGATAACCGCAAACTTATCGTTGCTGACTTCTCGGCTATCGAAGCCCGTGTTATTGCTTGGCTTGCTGGAGAGAAATGGCGACAAAAGGTTTTTGCAGAGGGCAAGGACATCTACTGTGCCTCTGCTTCCCAGATGTTTGGAGTTCCGGTGGAAAAGCACGGTGTCAACGGACACCTCCGCCAGAAAGGCAAAATCGCAGAATTGGCATTGGGTTATGGCGGATCAATCGGCGCATTGAAAGCAATGGGTGCTTTGGAGATGGGGCTGACCGAAGGGGAACTGCCGTCCCTGGTGGATGCCTGGAGACAAGCTAACCCCAACATCACAAAGCTGTGGTGGGATGTTGACCGTGCCGTTATGGAGGCTGTCCGCTTCAAACACACCAATAAGACACACGGCATCACCTTCTGCTGCAAAAGCGGAATGCTGTTTATTACACTCCCATCCGGTAGACAGCTTGCCTATGTAAAGCCTAAAATCGGCACCAATAAATTTGGCGGTGACTGCATCACCTATGAGGGTGTCGGCAGTACGAAAAAGTGGGAGCGGATTGACAGCTACGGACCCAAGTTTGTGGAAAACATCGTGCAGGCAACAGCAAGGGACATCCTCTGCTATGTGATGCAGACACTTCGCTGCTGTTCCATCGTGATGCACATCCACGATGAAGTGGTCATTGAAGCTGACCGCACGATGTCCTTGCAGGCGATCTGCGATCAGATGGGCAGAACCCCGCCTTGGGCAAAAGGCTTGCAGCTTCGTGCCGATGGCTATGAGACTGATTTCTACAAGAAAGACTAACGAGGTAAATTCCATGAGTATCAACAAATTTAACAGCGAAGGGTATTACGACCCCACCGCTTATGAGGCAATGACCGCCATAGAGAAGGAAGAACGGGCACGATCCGCCTTCCGTCCAATGGTGTATATCTGCTCTCCCTATTCCGGAGATGTGGAAAAGAATGTAGCTGCGGCACAGATTTACAGCCGATTTGCTGTAGACCAGGGCTACATACCCATCGCACCGCATCTGCTGTTCCCACAGTTTCTTAATGACCGCAATCCCAGAGAGCGCCAGCTGGGCCTATTATTTGGCAACGCACTGATGAGCAAGTGCAGTGAGGTTTGGGTTTTTGGTGACCACATCTCACCTGGTATGGAATCTGAAATTTGCAGAGCCAAGTGGAAAAACTACCGCTTGCGGTACTTCACCGATTATTGCGAGGAGGTATAAATCATGTTTACCCTTTACAGTGCCGATTTTATCAATGCACCTGGCAACTGTTCCTATCCACATAAAATAGCAGTAATGGACACAGCAGATTTTGCTTCCGCTGTCAGCCGCGACTATGTCTGTGCGGAATATCAGAACAATTACCGCAGTGGGGATAATTTCCTCGGTTCAGACTGCCTGCCTGTGGACTGTGACAATGATCACTCCGAGAATCCAGAGGATTGGGTTACTCCAACGGATGTCCAGTTTGCGTTTCCCGGCATTACCTTTGCCGTACATTACAGTCGTTTCCATATGCGCGAGAAGAACGGCAAAGCCGCTCGCCCTAAATTCCATGTGCTATTTCCCATCGAGCACATGACCGATCCCACAGCATACAGCGAAATGAAAAAGCTGGTAAATACCATCTTTCCGTATTTCGACACCAAGGCTTTGGATGCTGCCCGGTTTTTCTTCGGTACATCGAACCCCCAGGTGGAGATTTTCCCCAGCGAGATGACCTTGAGCGAATATCTGTCTGCAGAAGACTTTGATGCGAATATGAGTGCCGGTTCGCACGGCGGAAACCAGGTGATTCCCCAAGGCAGCCGCAATGCCACCATGTCCCGATTTGCCGGTCGCGTCATCAAAAAGTACGGGGACAATGACACTGCCTTCAAATGCTTCATGGAAGAAGCAGACAAATGCTCTCCACCTCTGGAACAACAGGAACTCATGACTATCTGGCACAGCGCCCAAAGATTCTATGCCAAAGTTCAGCAGCAGGACGACTATATCCCACCGGAAGTGTATAACGATGGCAACTCTTATAAACCGGAGGATTTCTCCGATGTGGGACAAGCTGAAGTTCTGGCAAAGTACTTCTCCGGGGAATTGCGCTATTCTCCAGCTACCCACTACATCCGTTACAACGGTCGGTACTGGCAGGAAACCGAACCTGGTTCACAGGCTGTTGCCCATGAACTGACTCGTCGTCAGTTGAGAGAGGCATCCAGGGATATGATAGAGGCTCTTTCCGCCCTCAAGACTTGCGGTGCCAAGGACCTTTTAGATAGCAACAGTAAGGCCAAGGCCGAAGGCATGATGAACGAGGAGCAGATGGAGACATACCAAGCATTCCTTGCCGCCAAGGCATACCAGTCCTTTGTAATTCAGCGCCGTGCATCCAAGAACATTACTGCCACACTGAAGGAGTCCCGGCCAATGCTGGAAATAACGCCCCAGGATTTGGACGCTAACCCGTACTTGCTTTGCACCCCAGATGCTACCTATGATCTTCGCTTAGGGTTAGCAGGTGCCAGGGAGCATTCGCCGGAGGACTTTATCACCAAAACTACCACTGTATCACCCGGAAATCGTGGCAAGCAAATCTGGCTCGACTGCCTGGATACGCTTTTCTGCGGTGACCAGGAACTCATCGACTATGTACAGATGATCTGCGGCCTTGCTGCTGTCGGTAAGGTGGAGGTGGAAGCCCTCATCATTGCATATGGTTGCGGACGAAACGGTAAGTCCACCTTCTGGAACTCTGTGTCCCGTGTCTTGGGGCTGTACAGCGGCAATATCTCTGCCGATACCCTCACTTTTGGATGCCGCCGCAATGTGAAGCCGGAAATGGCCGAGGTTAAAGGCAAGCGTCTGCTCATTGCCGCCGAGATGCAGGAAGGCGCTCGTTTGAACGATTCCACGGTCAAGCAGCTCTGCTCCGTGGATGATATTTTTGCGGAAAAGAAGTACAAAGACCCCTTCAGTTTCTCTCCAAGTCACAGCTTGGTGCTGTATACAAATCATCTGCCGAAAGTCAGTGCATCCGACGATGGTACCTGGCGTCGACTCATTGTAATTCCGTTCAATGCCAAGATTGAGGGCAAGAGCGATATTAAGAACTACGGCGATTATCTTTACCAAAATGCGGGGGAGAGCATTCTTGCCTGGATTATCGAGGGTGCCAAAAAGGTCATTGACCTGGAATACAAATTTGCCGTTCCCGCTATCGTGCAGAAAGCCATTGACGACTATCGCAATCAGAATGACTGGTTCGGAAACTTCCTGGCAGAAAAATGCGATGTTGGTGACGGCCTGAAGGAAAGTTCCAGTGCGTTGTATCAGGCATACCGCAACTACTGCCTGGACTGCAACGAGTATGTGCGTAACACCGCTGACTTCTATCTGGCACTGGAGAACGCAGGTTTCGAGCGCTTAGTGGTGAACCGCAAGCGTTACTTTAAAGGCCTCTGCCTTAAGTCCGAGGACGAGGATTTTCTGAACTAACCGTGGCAATGACAAGGTGTATCAAGGTCATATATAAAAGTTTTCTTAGGGTAAAAAAACAAAAAAATTACATAAGAAAAAGTTTAGTAAAAGACATTGATACACCTTGCACTCAGCTGGAATGGAGAAATCATTATGAGAGAAAAAGCAATCGAGCAAAAATTAGTGCGGATGGTAAAAAAGCAGGGCGGCATCTGTCCGAAGTTCGTGTCTCCCGGATATGATGGGATGCCCGACCGGATTGTTCTTCTGCCGGGTTGCCATTTTGCCTTTGTGGAAGTAAAGGCTCCCGGAGAAAAGCCCCGCCCGCTTCAGCTTTCAAGGCACAAGTTATTACGCAGACTCGGTTTCCCGGTTTATGTACTGGATGATGAGTCGCAGATTGGAGACATCCTTGATGAGATACAAACCGCATGATTATCAGCAATTTGCTGTGAACTATATTGAAACCCACACCATTGCCGCAGTCCTGCTTGATATGGGCCTTGGCAAAACGAGCATCACCTTGACGGCAATCTTCAATCTCCTGTTTGACAGCTTCGAGGTCCATAAAGTCCTTGTCGTTGCACCGCTGCGTGTAGCACGGGACACATGGACGGCTGAAGTTAATAAATGGGATCACCTACAGAGTCTCATCTGTTCCGTGGCTGTGGGCACCGAAGTAGAACGAAAAGCGGCACTCATGCGTCCTGCTGATATCTACATCATCAACCGTGAGAACATCCAATGGCTCATTGAGGAAAGTGGCATCAAGTTTGACTACGATATGGTGGTCATCGATGAACTGTCTTCTTTTAAAAACCACAGCACAAAACGCTTCAAGGCTCTTATGAAAGTCAGACCCTATGTTAAACGCATCGTAGGACTTACTGGCACTCCTGCCTCCAATGGCTTAATGGATTTGTGGGCGGAGTTCCGTCTGCTTGATATGGGGCAGCGCCTTGGCAGATTCATTACCCAATATCGCAATAACTACTTTATGCCGGACAAGCGCAACGGACAAATCATCTACTCCTACAAACCGCTGCCGTATGCAGAGGATGCCATCTACAAGAAAATTGGTGACATCACCATTTCCATGAAGTCCACCGACCACCTGCAGATGCCGGAACTGATAAACAGCGAATACACCGTGCGCCTTTCCGATTCCGAGCAGGCCGATTATGAAGATATGAAGCGTGAGTTGGTGCTGAATATTCCGGAGGGTGAAATCACAGCTGCCAACGCTGCATCCCTTTCCGGTAAGCTGAGTCAGCTTGCAAACGGAGCCATTTATGACGATGACGGTGATGTCCATAACATCCATGACAGAAAGTTGGATGCTCTAGAGGACATTATCGAATCCGCAAACGGCAATCCCATCCTTGTGGCTTACTGGTTTAAGCATGACCTTGACCGTATTACCGACAGGTTGAAAAAGTGCCATATTCTTTATTCCAAGTTGGACACCTCCGACAGTATCCGCAGATGGAATAACGGGGAAATCCCTGTGGCTTTGATTCATCCCGCTTCTGCCGGTCACGGACTCAACCTTCAGTCCGGTGGTTCCACCCTCGTATGGTTCGGCCTTACCTGGAGTCTGGAACTCTACCAGCAGACCGTGGCTCGTTTATGGCGACAGGGGCAGACCTCAAAAACTGTGGTGGTTCAGCATATTATCACCAAGGACACCATTGACGAGCGTATTATGAAGGCTTTACATACTAAGGAGCGTACACAGAATGCCCTTATCGATGCGGTTAAAGCCGATTTGAAAATCTGAGACAATCTACTTGACAATCCGTGCCAATCCGAGAAATCACAGAATACGGAGGTACGAATATGAACCCTTACCAAGCATTAGCCAACGCAATTATCGAAACCGCTGTAAGAGACTACAAGACGGCTTTGAAATGTCATTATACCCACCCGGACAAGACGGAATATACCGATGAAGTTAAATCTTTGGAGGGTTTCTTTCGTTCCGGTTGGTGCGAAATGCTCACCGACCTTGACGGCGAATATCTCAAGAACCGTATCCGTGCTATGGTTTGTAAGGAGGTGACTGCATGACCGCAAAGGAGTATCTCTGCCAGGCATACCGTCTGGATCAGCGTATCCGTAGTAAGCAAGAGCAGATTGCTTCGCTGAATGACCTTGCTACCGACTGCTCCGCCACATTGACGGGGATGCCCAGAAGCCCTAACTGTGGCGGGTCCCGTATAGCTGATGCCGTTCTCAAAATCATCGACCTTGAGAACGAAATTGCCAAGGACATGGAACGGCTTGTGGAATTGAAGGCAGAAATCATCACCACCATTAAAGCTGTAGAATGCATCGAGTATCAGCTTATTTTGGAGAAGCGTTATATCAGTGATAAGTCCTGGCCTGAAATTGCCGTGGATTTAGGTTACAAGATGCGCCACCTGTATAAGTTGCATGATGAAGCGCTTGCTGCAATAAAAATTCCTGAAAAATATTTCTCCGTGCAGTAAATGGCACTATTTCACACTATGCATTAGTGGTATCATTACAATGGCGAAAGAGAATAGGGAAGTGGCCTCGCAGGAGAAATCCTGTGGGGCTTTTCTTATACCCAAAAGGAGGTGCTTCAATGCCAAGAAAACCTAAACGACCGTGTTCCCACCCCGGATGCCCCAAGCTGACTGACGGAAGGTTCTGTGAGGAACACACAAAGCAAGAAGCCAAACGCTACGAGAAGTATGACAGAAACCATGCTGTACGCCGTAGATACGGACGCGCCTGGAAACGCATCCGCGACAGCTATGCAGCACAGCATCCTCTCTGTGAGTTGTGCCAACAGGAAGGCAGGCTCGTTCCCACCGAAGAGATACACCACAAGACACCGCTGTCTGAGGGTGGAACTCATGCAAGGGACAACCTCATAGCCTTGTGCAAGTCCTGTCACAGCAAAATCCATGCGGAGCGTGGTGATAGGTGGCATAACCACTGACCCGTAGGGGCGGGTCGAATCTCTGTGACCTTATGCCTGGGTAACGGTGCCGGGGTCGCGTGTGCAAATTCGCAAAAGTTTTTAGGGGAATACCCCCAGACCGATTTGAGGTGTAAAAAATGGGCCAACGAGGACCTAAACCCGGTACGGGTGGCAGGCCGAAAAAGCCACTGGCGGATAAGATTTCGGATGGCAATCCAGGCAAAAGACCACTAACTGTCATTAACTTTAAAGACAGCGTGGCCGATTTGGAAGGTCAAGCGATGCCGAAGCCTTCGGATTATTTGTCCGCAAAGCAGAAAGACGGTTCTACACTCTGTGCCGCAGAAATTTATGAAAACACATGGCGGTGGCTCTCCGAGCGAGGATGTGCCGCAATTATATCACCGCAACTTATCGAGCGTTATGCGATGGCAAGTGCCAGATGGATTCAGTGTGAGTCCGTTACAAGCGAACTCGGCTTTTTGGCAAAGCATCCTACCACTGGTGCTGCTATCCAATCTCCCTATGTTGCGATTGCAGATAAGTACATGACCCAGGCGAACCGTCTGTGGTCTGAAATTTACCAAATCATCCGTGAGAACTGCACTGGAGAATACAGCGGTGCAAATCCCCAGGATGATGTGATGGAAAGATTGCTTCGTGCAAGGAAAGGAAGCTAACTTATGATTGAAAAAGTAAATCCATGCCACCCGGATAAGGTGGCGGACAGAATTGCCGGAGCCGTGGTAGACCTGGCTTATGCAATTGATACAAACCCCAAAGTGGCTGCGGAAGTTCTCATCGGCCACGGTGTGTGCCACATTATCGTTGAAACAACTGCTACTCTTTGCAAAGCAGACATCATTGATGCGGTGCATCGCATTGCTGGAAAGCTAGACACCGACATTGTCATTATTCCCCAGGATGCTCATTTGACTGAGAACCAGGCAGACGGTATTCGCTGTGGTGACAACGGTATCTTCAAGGGGATACCTCTGACGGGTGAACAGAAAGAACTCGCCAGAATTGCCCGTGAGATTTATGCCGACTATCCCTATGACGGCAAGTACATCAAGGATGGCAACCGTCTCATCATCTGCCAGAGCAATGCTCCCGCGGCAGAACTCAAGGAACGCTACGCAGGTTCCGAGGTCAATCCTCTTGGTGACTGGACGGGTGGCACAGATGTGGACACTGGTGCGACCAACCGTAAACTTGGCAGTGATATGGCTGACTCCGTAACCGGCGGGGGCTTACACGGCAAAGACCTCTCCAAGGCTGATGTTTCTGTCAATATTTATGCCTTCCTCAAGGCTCAAGAGTGCGGTTTCCCTGTGGAACTGTGCTGCGCCATCGGCGATGAAGTCATTGATGATATTCCTTATGCGCAGGTTGTTGCCATTGCCAGGGAATATATTGACTCCATCGGTGGCTTTGAAAAATTCGCTGAATGGGGGTTGTACTAATGGTAGTTGAAAGAAAGAACACGGCCGATTTACTTCCCGCTGACTATAATCCTCGTAAAGACTTAAAACCCGGTGATACGGAATATGAGAAGCTGAAACGCTCCATTGAGCAGTTCGGCTATGTAGAACCTGTTATCTGGAATAAGACCACGGGCAGGGTTGTGGGCGGCCATCAGCGTCTGAAGGTTCTCATCGATATAGGCATCACCGAAGTAGAATGTGTTGTGGTGGAAATGGATGAGTCCAAGGAAAAGGCTCTGAATGTTGCCCTCAACAAAATCAGCGGTGATTGGGATACGGATAAACTGGCTCTACTCATTGCCGATTTGCAGGGCGAGGATTTTGATGTATCTCTTACCGGCTTTGAGCCTGCCGAAATTGACGCTCTGTTCAAGGACACCATTAAAGATGGCATTAAGGATGACGATTTCGATGTAGAGGCTGAACTAAAGAATCCCACCATCACCAAACTCGGTGATGTGTGGACCCTAGGCCGCCACCGCCTGGTCTGCGGTGACAGCACCAAGACTGAAACTTTTGAGATCTTGATGAACGGGGTCAAAGCAAATCTTGTGGTTACCGACCCTCCGTACAATGTCAACTACGAAGGCAGTGCAGGAAAAATCAAGAATGACAACATGGCTGATGAAGCCTTTTATAACTTCCTGTTGGCGGCATACACGCAGATGCACTCCGCAATGGCAGATGACGCTTCCATCTATGTGTTCCACGCAGATACTGAGGGTTTGAACTTCCGCAGGGCTTTTGCCGATGCGGGTTTTTATTTGTCTGGCTGTTGCATTTGGAAGAAGCAGTCCCTTGTGCTGGGTCGTTCTCCTTACCAGTGGCAGCATGAACCTTGTCTCTACGGTTGGAAGAAAAACGGTAAGCACCAGTGGTACACCGGACGCAAGGAAACAACCATATGGGAGTTTGACAAACCGAAAAAGAATGGTGATCATCCTACGATGAAACCCATCCCTCTGCTTGCGTATCCCATTATGAACTCATCCATGAGTAACGCTGTGGTGCTTGACCCATTCGGCGGTTCCGGCTCTACGCTCATCGCCTGTGAGCAGTCCGAGCGTATCTGCCACACCATTGAATTGGACGAAAAATTCTGCGATGTTATCGTAAAACGCTACATCGAGCAGGTTGGCAGTTCCGATGGTGTTTCTGTTCAGCGTGATGGTTTAACCTACAAATACTCCGAATTGGCATAACCGCTATTCCGAAATGGAGGTACGAAATGAACAATTTAACCCTGGGCAGTCTGTTTGACGGTTCCGGCGGCTTTCCTTTAGGAGGCTTGATTTCCGGTGTGACCCCTGTGTGGGCATCGGAGATCGAGCCTTTTCCTATTCGCGTCACCACCAAGCGTCTACCCTTTATGAAACATTACGGTGATATCTCCCAAATGGATGGAGGGAAGATTGAACCTGTTGATATTATCACTTTTGGCTCACCTTGCACGGATATGTCGGTGGCAGGCAAACGGGCCGGATTGGATGGGCGGCAATCTGTCCTATTTTATCAAGCCATCCGAATTATTAAGGAAATGAGGTGTGCCACTAATGGCAAATATCCACGATACTGTGTCTGGGAGAATGTCCCCGGCGCTTTCTCCTCAAACAGTGGCGAAGACTTCAAAGCAGTCCTCGAAGCAATCATCGGCATCACAGAGCCGGACATCCAGGTGCCTATGCCTGAGAAAAACCGATGGCCCTATGCTGACTGCTACATGGGAGACAAATGGAGCGTTGCTTACCGAGTTCTTGACGCTCAATACTGGGGAGTCCCCCAACGAAGAAAACGCATCTACCTTGTCGCAGATTTTACAGGCAGGCGTGCCTTCGACATACTTTTTAAGTCCGAAGGCTTGTCAGGGTATTCTGCGCAGGGCTTTCGCACGTGGCAAAGAACTGCCTGCTGTGTTGAGAATCGCCTTGGAGCAACAGGCTTTGACGGATACAACGGAGAACTGACGGGGGATATTTCCTCGACCCTCGGAGTGAACTGCGGTATGAGTACCGGTAGAAATGGCGTTGTACTCAATGACCAGGGCGGCAATCGTATGGATATCACCGATGAGATTACCGCTACACTGCGTGCAGAGGCACATCATCCACCTTGCGTTCTGGAATCTGCAGGCTTCTGTACAGAACATTCCGCCCAGAGTCGCAGTATCGGATACGAGGAAGAAATCTCTCCCACACTTCGTGCCGGTAGTATCCCTGCCGCTGTTGCCATTGAAAACCATCCGACCGACAGCCGTGTGAAAATTGCCGATGACGGCAAGGTACAGACTCTCACTTCCCGCATGGGAACAGGCGGAAACAATGTACCTCTCGTTATGAAGATTCGTTCCGGTTGCGAGGGTGGAGGCAAAGGCGCACTTATCCAGGAAAACAAGTCTGCTACGCTTTCCTGCAACAATGACCAGACTTTATTTGAGCCTTGTAATTGGGATGGTCAGAAGGTCGCTCCCACACCTACGGCGCACAATACTGGTTGCAATCAGTGTATGCCAGATAAAAACCACTTCAACTATGTGAGCGAGGCTTATGGTATTTGCTCAAAGGACAGTAACTCCAGGAAGTCCGACAATCCCCACAGCGGTATCTATAAAGCAGATACATCGCGCACCCTTGATGGAAATGGTGGCAATCCCGGATGTAATCAAGGCGGCATTGCCGTAGTGGAAAGCTATGCAATCCAAGGCTCTATGATTGGCAGAAACGAAAAGAACGGTCCCCAAGGTGACGGCATAAATGAAGATGTTAGTTTCACCCTCAATACGGTTGACCGCCATGCCGTTTATACCATGACTACTGGCAGCTTCGCCCAAGTTGCTGAGGATAAGGCTCCCACGGTTCTTGCCAGGGATTATAAAGACCCTACTGCTGTTTGCTACGGCATCGGTAGGGATACTTTCAACCAAGGTAAGAACGCAAAGTTCTCTCCGTGCTTCTCTGAAGAAGTACAGCCTACGATGGTTGCCAAAGGCCCCGGTGCAGTTCAAAGCGGATATACCGTCCGCAGGCTGACACCCACCGAGTGTGCAAGACTGCAAGGTTTCCCAGACTGGTGGTGCGATAACCTCGGCACGGAAGAACCTACGATGGATGACCTCCGCTATTGGTACGATGTGTTTGAAACTCACCGCAAAATTGTCGGAAACTCTACTAAGCCCAAAACGCTGAAACAGATTGCAAAATGGCTGTACAATCCACATTCCGATGCCGCCGAATATAAGATGTGGGGCAACGGTGTAGCACTCCCTTGCGTGGTTTTCGTCCTTTCTGGCATCGTGTACTATACACAATCTGGGAGCGAATAAATCGGCACATATTCTACTGTAAATGTATCGAAATGACTGGATATAATCGCTTTTCAGAGGTAATATGTGCATACCAAAAACAAGGAGGTCATGCACATGACGATTACAATCAACGCAACCGGCGCTGAACGCAAGCGCTTGGTACAAACCATTTCCAAATGGCTCGGCTGCGATGCCAAGTACCTCAGAGTTCCTTCCTGCGCCTACCAGGTGGATTACTTCACCATCGAAAAGAATGGAAGTCTTACCTTTGATGACCGTGCCGACAGCGAGGTTGTTGAAAGACTCCTGCAGCATATTTACGATGAAGGTTTTGACATCGACCAGAGACACATCAAGGATGAGCCAGAAGAAATCAGCGGTGTCTGCATTTCCATGCCTCGCAGTCTTTTTACCGACAGCAGCCTGGAAAACCTCAAATTAATCGTTGCTGCCAAGGGTAGTCTTATCAAAAAGGCACTCGGTGCAGAAGAACTTCCCATTGAGGTAAGCGACACAAAGGTTTCATTTTCTTGGTTCACAGGCAAGCCTACCCCGGAAGAACTTCATGCTTATAATTCATTCATCTGCAAGCTATGTGAAATGGCCCGCAACCAGAAGCGTGTCAGCGTAAAGGAAAAGGAAGTCGACAACGAAAAATACGCATTCCGCTGCTTCCTTCTGCGCCTTGGCTTCATCGGCAACGAGTATAAGGAAACTCGCAAAATTCTTCTCCGCAACCTGGAGGGCAGTTCTGCCTTCAGAAGCGGTCAAAAGAAGGAGGCGGCAGTATGCGAATGATATCGAAAGAAGCCTTAAAAACTCTTCGTGAACGCTTTCCGAGGGGCACCCGCGTGGAACTGGTGCAGATGGATGACTTCCAGGCACCGCCCATCGGGACAAAAGGTACTGTTTGCGGTGTGGATGACACTGGCAGCATTCTGGTTTCCTGGGATAACGGCTGCGGTTTGAACATAGTCTACGGTGTTGATATTTGTCGAAAGGTGGCAGATGGCAATGAGTGAAAAAATCAAAAATCAGATCCTTACCATCCGCAAAACCGGATGCACTAATATGTTTGACATTCCGATGGTTCAGTACATCGCAAGCGAGATGCAGTTCTATGAATTGGTGGTTTACTTGGAAGAACACCGCTCCGAATATGTACATTTCATCCTTACGGGAGAGGTTATACCTACATAAAATTCCCACACTGATTAAATAGTCCTGGAACTGAGCCGAGAGGCTCTGTTCCTCGTATATAACGGTCGCACCGATTACGGTGACGGCTATTTTTTATACCCTTTTTGAGGAGGTGACCGCATATAAGAAAGCTGAAAAAGTATAAACCGACTAAGTTCATGGCGAAAGGTTCTTACTACGATAAGGACGCAGCGGACTATGCGGTGGGGTTCATTGAATGCCTTTGTCACACCAAAGGCACCTGGGCAAGAAAGCCCTTTGAACTAATCGACTGGCAGGAGCAGATTATCCGAGACATTTTCGGAACACTCAAGCCAAACGGGTACCGCCAGTTCAATACCGCATACATCGAAATCCCAAAAAAACAAGGCAAATCGGAACTTGCTGCTGCCGTTGCACTTTTACTGACCTGCGGTGATGGGGAAGAACGTGCCGAGGTTTATGGCTGTGCTGCTGACCGACAGCAGGCATCCATCGTTTTCAATGTTGCCGCAGATATGGTGCGTATGTGTCCGGCTCTTGCCAAGAGGGTCAAAATCCTCGATTCACAAAAGCGTCTTATCTACTTGCCGACCGGCAGTATCTACCAGGTACTTTCCGCAGATGTTGGCAACAAGCACGGCTTTAACACCCACGGAGTAGTTTTTGATGAGTTGCACACACAGCCGAACCGAAAGCTGTTTGATGTTATGACCAAAGGTTCCGGTGATGCCCGTACGCAACCACTTTACTTCCTTATTACGACTGCGGGCAACGATACCAAATCCATCTGCTATGAGATTCACCAGAAAGCCAAGGATATCATCGAGGGCAGGAAAATCGACCACACCTTTTATCCCGTTATCTATGGTGCAGATGAGGGTGACGATTGGACGGACCCATCCACCTGGAAGAAAGCAAATCCATCCCTGGGCATTACCGTTGCAATCGACAAGGTGCGTGATGCTTGTGAGTC
>CALWNE010000060.1 GCA_944382705.1 uncultured Allofournierella sp. | reverse complement strand
CCCACATGACGGAATTTTTTCAATTCGGCAGCATCAAAGAATCCCTTCTGTGCCAATACAGAATACAGTGCCGGGCAGGTGTGTCCCTTAGAAAGCACCAAGCGATCACGCCCTTCCCATTTGGGATTTTGGGCATCTACCCGCATCTGCATTTCATACAGATAGGTTAAGGTATCCGAAATCGACAAAGATCCACCCGGATGACCAGACTGTGCGCAAAATACAGCTTCGATAACGCCCTGACGCACCAAATTTGCCTTACGCGCTAATTCCATCAGAGTTGTTTTTTCCATTGTGTCCTCCCAGTTGATTAGGTGTAGTGTTTGATTAGAGCGTAAATATACTCTCCTACTCCACCATCCATACAATTTGAAACAATTTTCTTTGCTGCTTGTTTCACTTCCTGCGGCGCATTGCCCACAGCAACTGCGCTGCCTGCCGCCTGCATCAGCGGCAAATCGCTGTAATAATCCCCAATGGCAATGGTATGCTCAATGGGAATAAACTCCTGCTTGCATAAATGCCGCAGGGCGATTCCTTTGTTGACCTTTGCAGGCAGTAACTCCAACACAGCAGCACTGGAATATTGCATGTGCATCTCATTCCAATGTGTGGTATTCAAATACTCCTGCACTTTTGCAAGTGTTGCCGGGTGTGCTGTCAAACTGATTTTTGCCCAGTCTGCTCGAATGTTTTCAGCCCCCAGTAACCCATATCCTATATTTTCTAATCTCAGCTGCATATGGGTATAGCGGTTTGCCTGCACCACCCATACTGCACCATCTTGTGTGAACACCTCTACCCCTACTTCAGGGAAGCGCTGCATAAGCTCCGCCATTTGCATCACAGATTTTTCTGCATCCAATTGGCCTATCGGTACAGTCTCTCCGTCATTCATGTCGTACAATGAGGCTCCGCTGGCCACAATAGCAGGACAGGAAAGTTTAAGATCGCCTAAGGCCAACTTAATAGAGGCTGCACTGCGATCAGACGCTACCGTAAAACGCCCACCCAAGGCACAGAACAGCTGGATGGTAGCCTTATTACAGGGGAGCATTTCCTCTTGTGCGGTCAGCAAGGTATGATCCAAATCACATACAATCAAGATATCTTTTAAAGACTGAATCATACCTGCTCCTTTCTGATACTTTTTAAGAAGTCTGTAAAATAGTCTGGCAGCGCACTATCAAACTCCATGTATTGTTGGCTGATTGGGTGAATAAAGCCTAGTGTTTTGGCGTGGAGGCACTGTCCCTGCAATTTTTTAATTACATTTTTAGGTCCGTAAACAGGATCTCCTGCCACAGGATGCCCTACACTGGCCATGTGAACGCGAATTTGATGTGTTCTTCCTGTTTTCAATTTACATTCCAGATAAGAAAAACCTTTGCCATTTTCCAGCAAACGGTAGGCGGTGTAGGCATACTTTCCCCCATTCTGCACCACTGCCATCTTTTTTCGATCGTTCGGATGTCTTCCGATAAAACCTTCCACATAGCCTTCCGACTGCTTTACACAGCCATACACGACCGTGTGATACAACCGATGAATGCTGTGTACAGACATCTGCTCTGACAGCCCGTTGTGAGTTACATCGTCTTTTGCTACCACCAACAAACCACTGGTATCTTTATCAATCCGATGCACAATACCTGGACGAACTACTCCGCCAATGCTTGAAAGCCTTCCAGAACAATGATACAGCAATGCATTGACTAATGTTCCATCGGGATTTCCCGGTGCTGGATGTACCACCATTCCTTTGGGTTTATTTACTACCAAAAGATGCTCATCTTCATACACAATATCCACAGGAATATCTTGCGGTATGGCGTCCAAAGGCTCCGGCTCCGGCTGTTCTCCTTGGATGCAGTCCCCTGTTCGCAGCTTATAGTTTTTGCTCACAAAAACCCCATTGACCCGAACAAGTTGCTGTTCCAGCATCTGCTGAACAGCACTGCGTGAGACCTGGACAAGCGCCTGGGTCAAAAAGCGGTCCAGACGCTCACCCTGATGCTCATCTTTAACTAAAAACTCAAATTTGTCCATGGATTTTTATTCCTGGTCACTTCCCTTTTTTGTTTTGATTTCTTCCAACAAAATGTACAAAACCAGTAATCCGACGCCTGTACATACTAAGATGTCCGCAAAATTGAACACCGCAAAATCCATAAACAACAGATTGATATAATCTACCACCTGCTGGTTGGAAATCCGATCAATTAAATTACCAACACCACCAGCCAACACCAGCAACCATGCCGTATACTCCAGACGACTTTTAGGGCGTTTCCATAAAAGGTAAGTAGCAATCCCTAGCAACGCCACACCTGTAAAGGCAATTAAAAACACTTGCTGCCCCTTAAAAGAGCTGAAAGCAGCTCCATCGTTAAGGCAATATCGCAACTCTACAACACCTGGAATTAACGGCATATTCCCCACGGGAGCCAGCTGTGCAGTAGCCCAAGCCTTAATCATCTGATCTATCACAACCAGTACAGCTCCACCTACAAATGCTGCTATCGAAAAAAGCACCTTGCTGTTCTCCTTTGCTGTGTCATTCAAGTTCAGTCGCTGAATTTGATCCCCTTAAATCCCTGAAACGCTTCCAGAGGATCTGCGGACTGTGCCGGTTGTGCAGACTGCTGCTCGGAGGAACGCTCCATTATCTCCAAAAAGCTGTCACCGTTAAATCCTAGTTCCTCCTGATTTTCCTGCTCAAGCTTTTGCTCAGATTCGGTGTCTACATTGCCATACAGATTTGCCAAATCCGGAAAACTCATCATTTCCGGCTCATCGTTCTGAGTATCCTGTTCAGTGGAGCATTCAATCTCCTGCACATCCACATCTGCGTTTTCCTGGAGTTGCTCTTCCTCAGGCTGTTGGGGCATTTCTACGGTCGGCTCTTCTACCTGCTCATGCTCCTCGGCTACTTCCACATCTTCACTTTCTGGCAGCTGGCTCAACAATTCTATATGCGCTTTATACATACCCAAAACTTGGTTTTTAAAGGAAGCAATCTCAGCCTTGACACGCTCCAATTCTGCTTGCTGTTCTTCCACCTGCTCATTGGCCATCCGGATGAGCGTATCGGAACGAATGCTGGATTCCCGCATAAGCGACTCCGCTTTCTGTTTGGCTTCACGGATTACATTTTCACCCATGCGCTGTGCATTCAGCAGAGCCGTTTTAAGGGTATCTTCATCCTTTCGATACTCTTCAATTTTTTCTGCCAAAATATAGAGCTTTTTATCTTTTTCGGCAGATTCATTTACCAGGCGTTCCATCTCCTGAGAAACCTGCTGCAAAAGGGCATCCACATCCTCAGCGCGATAACCACGCATTACCTTGTCGAAGGTAACGGTGCGAATTTCCTGCGGTGTCATCATAACTTTATTCCTCCCTGCATTTTTATGGGTCCGTTCAGTTCAATACTGATAAAACTGAATAAAAAGTCTGTCCTTGCGACTTTTTCCTCCAACTGATTCCAGTCGAAATCTGCCATAGCCACGCGCAGTAAACAAATCTCCCTGGTATACCGAGGCACTTACACTGGTAACTGGCAGGTGATTTAAGCTCACCAATCCCGAACGAATTAGTTCCGCTGCTTGTCCTCGACTACTGCGCAGCATAGCCGCCAACACGGAATCGATACGCAAGGAGGACACTGTAGCTGTTTTTAGTTCACGGTCAGGTGTTTTGTAAGGAATTTCTCCCTCAAAAGGCTCCACATACACTGACCAACGACCTACGCTAACCAATTCTTCGCACACCAAAGACTGGATGCGTTCCAGTATTGGGACATACACAACAGTTTGATCTTCTGAATCAAACACAATGTCACCAATGCATTCACGCTCCAGTCTCAATGCCAAAATAGCCCCCAAGTAATTCTTATGCTCCGGAACAGTGGAGTGCTTTGCCCCTGTGCATTGAATTTTCACACAGGAAAGCGGTTCGCCCCAAACTTTTCCATCTGGTTCAAGGCACAAGACTTTTCTCTCTGCCTCTTGATAGCCGCCCCACAACCGATATCCTTCGCCGAACTTGCTCAGTGCCATCTGTGCCAAGTCTTGTTCTCTGCTACTTAAAAAACCCGTATGCCTGGGAATCCCTCTCTGCTGGGCTATATTCCACAATTCCTGTACACGCTTCAACAAAAAGCGTTCCTGTTCATTTTGTGCAGGCAGATACGGTCGGTTTTCTTTAGAAGAACACACCACTGCTCTCCAATTCATCCAACAAATCGCCCATAATGTCAACATTATAGGGAGTGATGATGAAGGTGCTGTTTGCTACCCGTTTCATCTGGCCGTTATTTGCGTAGGCCACACCCGACAGAAAGTCTACCAAGCGGCGGGATACTTCTTTATTGGTGGATTCCAGGTTCAGCACAACGGTACGCTTTGCATTCAAATGATCTGCCACCGTACTTGCGTCATCAAACCGCTCAGGCTTTACCAGCACCACCTGCAGTTGAGTAGTAGCATTAATATTTACCACCTTGTTCCGCTTGCTGGAAGTTTCGGGCTCATAGTTATCCTCAGGCACAGCATTGCTGCGGCTGGAAGCGATGAACATATCCTCATCGCCGTAGTAGCCTTCATCCTCTTCTTCACCAACACCCAGCATGCTTTTTACTTTATCAAACATCTTATGTACTCCTTTTCCATGATCTGTTGATCAACTTAATTCATTCAAAGATTTTATGGAATTAATTATTTTATATTATCTCTGTTTTTGCCCATTCTGTCAACAAAGCAGGCGAATATTTTAATGCCCGAGCCCCATCAAAGCAGCATCTGCGTTATAAAATGCTATTGAGATGATGTTTTACAATGTTTTTTGCAAAATAATCAAAACATCGCATCTGACAGTTTGCCAATTCATCGAATGAGCAAACCGTCCTTCAAATTGACTCCTTCAACAATAATCTCATCGAACATACGGACCTCATTTTCGGTGCCGACCTTACCATCTTCAGGTACCAGGATATAATCGTCATTCTGGTAGAGGATACTGATTGTACGCCAGCGAATCAGGTTGCCGTATTTTACATAGACGCCTTTTTGCCCGTCCACAATATGCAAGGCATTTGCATTGATACGAACGCCCTTATAGGATTCAAAATCTATCTGGGCCTGTGCAATAGTAAGGCTAAGTACTTGGGTATTTATATATTCGCATTCCAGCACAATTTTTGCGGTGCCTGTTTCTTCGTCCAACTCTACGCTTTCCACTTGTGCGGGCAGCTTTTTTTCTGCATAACCAGGAAAACTGATTTGAATCTGACTTCCTACCTTGAATTTATGACTTTCCTGCTCTGTACAGATTGCAAAAAATCTCCAGGCATAGCTGGTAATAATTTTACCAGCGCCAGTCATGGGCGATACGCCAGCTCCTTCCTCAATTGCCTGCTGCAATTCCTGAGCTGTCATATCGAATAAATCTTGCTGTGTATAGGCCAAATAATCACCACTTTGAGAGGATAGAAAATATCCACCCGTGGGAGCCACAATAGCCGCAGGCTGCCCAATTTGGGCCTCTATCTGCTGTTTTTCCTGTTCTAATTGAGCGATTGCCGACGAGAAATTTTCTACCTGTCCGGTAATAATTTGCATTTGGTTTGCGGCCAGCAGATAGTCATTTGCCTCATCGGAAAACATTTGGTAATTTCCGTCATCCAGTACTTCCATTAAGTCGTAAAGGGCATTTTTCATCTGCTTTTGCACTATGCTCACTTCACTGCTGCTGGTATTTTGTGACTTTTTCAGCAATGCAATGCGAGCATTCAGTTCAGTTAACTGCTGGCGACTTTTGGCCTGCGTACCGTTGGTGTAAATTTCTCCTACCTGGTTCCCGGTAGAAACTCTCTCACCATCCTCCACCAGATAGCCGATTGTGCCACTGCCTTCCACCGGAGTTTGAGCAAATGCCAGATATCCATCCAAAAAGATACTATCTGACATATCGTAAGCAATTGCAGTTTCGGTACGATAAGGCCGATTGAGTACTGCGGCCATCTGAATCCCAAGATATAGCACCGGAGCTGCCAGCAACACTGCAAGTGTTACCTTCACTACCTTAGATTTCTCCATAAACGCCTCCTTGCAACAGATCGGCCCATTTTTCCTTAATATGTTGCTGCGCTTGATCCATCAACCCTGGGCCACCTTCCAGCCATATGGTCTCCGGCATTCTGCGAAACCATGTAAGCTGCCGCTTTGCATAATTGCGAGATGCCTGCTTAAGCTGCTCCACACATGCATCTAAGCTCTTATCGTTGGTGAAATACGGAAAGAACTCTTTATACCCTATGGCCTGGGCTGCCGTTGTCCAGGTATGCTGGTGATTGTACACCTGCTGCGCTTCCATCAATAGACCTTGCTCCATCATCCAATCCACCCGCTGATTGATGCGCTCATACAAAACTTCTCGGTCGGTATAGGTGCAGCAAAGGAGTACACTGTCGTATGGATGTTCCGCAGGCAGCGAATTCTTTCGTTGCTGGGTCATGGTAATTCCACTTCCCTCAAACAATTCCAATGCTCTCAGCACTCTGTGCACATTGTTGGGATGAACTGTTTGCGCATAGGCCGGATCTATCTGGCACAGCTTCCGATACATAGCCTCAGCCCCCATCTCCTCTGCCTGGCGCTGAAGTCTTGTGCGAACAGCGGGGTCAAAAGACTCTTGAGAAAATTGCACTCCATACAAAAGACTTTGAATGTATAGTCCTGTACCGCCTACCAAGATAGGCAATCTTCCTTTGGATGCAATTTCCTGGATACAGGTATGAGCCCGCTGGACAAATTCTGCCACGCTAAAGGAGCACTCAGGCGATAGAAAGCCTACCAAGTGGTGAGGGACGCCCTCCATTTCCTGTTGTGTAACCTTGGCAGTTCCCACATCCAACCCTTGATAAATCTGCATGGAGTCCGCACAGATGATTTCTCCATTCAATCGGTGTGCCAGCTGCACCGAAAGAGCGGTTTTGCCCGATGCAGTAGGGCCTCCAATGGCAAGTACTTTTTGCTTATCCAAGCCTTCCAAATTGCTTCTCCAACTCCTTTTTGGTTAATACGAGCACCACCGGCCGGCCGTGTGGGCAAAACGGCGGAACCTTCCCATCCAGAATATCCTGTGCAAGCTTCATCAACTCTTTTGCACCAGATCGATCCCCTGCCTTGATGGCGGCACGGCAAGCAATGGAGTGGAGCACCCATTCTGTCTTTTCGTTCATTGCATTCCGTACGCCCTGGGCAAGCTTTTGGGCCAGCTCACAAATCAGACCCTCTACATCGCGCACCTCTACATCACAGGGAACCTCTCGCACCAATACAGTAGCACCGCCAAAATCCTCTGCCTGAATACCAGCCTGCTGCAACAGCACTTGGTGTTCCAGCAGGGCATTCTTTTCTTCCGCAGACAGATTAACAGCCACTGGAACCAGCAGCAGCTGGCTGCTTACATTTCCGTAATCAGCCATAAGCTTTTCGTACAGGATGCGCTCGTGGGCTGCATGCTTGTCAATCAAGCAAACCTCCTGCCCCCGCTGGGTAATGATATAGGTTTTGAATACCTCTCCCACATATTGCAGTGGTAAAATCGGCTCTGCATCGTCCCAGCTGTACTGCTGCTCAGTCTGTTCGGTTTGTCCGTTTTGTTCCTTCACCAATGTGGATTTTTCGCTCAGATTTATGGGTTCCTGCACAGATTTTTCAGGGGCTACTGGCTTGACACTTACCTCCGGAGGGGTTGCATCCAAAGGGATGGGCGCAGAACAAAAGCCCATTTGTTGCGGAATCGCTTCAACGGAAATCGTTTTCGGTTTCTCTTTGGTTTGCTGCACGGAATTCTTAAACCCAGAAAAAGCATCTTGTCGGCCTAAAACAGGTTGCCGTACAGGTGTTCCCCAATCTATCGGCTGTTTATCAGGTAAACTCTGCACTTGCTCCAGTTCCGACACTGGTTTTTTTGTTTGGTTGCACTGGAACGATTTTTGACCCTCTGTTTGGAATGAAAAACTCTGTTCTGCACTGCCTGGTGCCCCCAATGCATTTTTAACCGCACGGTACACCGCATCAAACACTTCATTTTCCCGTGCAAAACGAACTTCTGTTTTTGCGGGGTGCACATTCACATCCACCAGATCTGGTGGCATATCCAGCATAAGCACACAGCCTGGAAACTTTCCTTGCATCAAGGTTCCCCGATAGGCATTTTCCAGTGCTGCCATCATGGTTTTGTTTTTTACAAAGCGACCATTTAAAAAGAAAAACTGCATTCCACGGCTGGCACGGCAATTTCTTGGCGGAGTAATCACACCTCGAACGGAATAATGACCCTGTCTGTCCTCCAGTTCCAGTAAATCCTTTGCAAATTCTCGGCCAAGCACCTCGTAGACTGCGCTCAACAACTTTCCATCGCCTGGTGTCTTGTAAAGCTGTTTGCCCTCTCGAATAAACGAAATGGAGACATCCGGCCTGGATAGCGCAATTCTTGTGACTGTTTCACCCACATAGGTGCCTTCGCTGGCATCCTTTTTCAGAAACTTCATTCGGGCAGGAGTATTATAAAATAAATCCCGCACAGTTATGGTTGTTCCAATGGGTCGTGCCCCAGGCTCCATCCCCAGTTCTTCGCCGCCCTCAATGCGATAGCAGCATGCAAATTCATCCAGCTCTGTTTTGGTGAGCACCTCCACCCGGGAAACACTGGCAATGGACGCAAGTGCCTCGCCGCGGAAGCCCAAAGTCATAATCTGCTCCAGGTCTTTCTGAGTTTGGATTTTACTGGTTGCGTGGCGAATAAATGCAGTGGAAATATATTCTGCCTCAATGCCAGTACCGTTATCGGCTACCTGAATGAGAGCCACTCCGCCCCGCTCAATGTTAACAGAAATTTTACTGGCTCCTGCATCCACTGCATTTTCCATCAATTCTTTCACCACAGAAGCTGGGCGTTCCACCACCTCGCCTGCGGCAATCAGTTCTGCTGTGTGCTTATCCAACACATGAATCACTGCCATACTGCCACCTCCCTTGATGCTGCCTATTACACACAAATAGACTGCTTGATTTCAAACAAAAATTGCAGTGCCTCAATACCAGTAAGGGTATTTAAATCCACTGTTTTAATCTTGCTGAGCATTTCATCCGGCAAAGCGGGGTTTTGCATCTGCTCGATTGCTGCAAAATCCATCTGTTCCACTACCTGCTTCGGCTCCGCCGATTCCAGCGCACGGAGCACTTCTTTGGCTCGTTCGGTTACCAGTTCCGGCAAGCCTGCCAGCTTGGCCACCTGGATGCCATAGCTGTCATCCGCAGGGCCGGCCACAATACGCCGAAGAAATGTAATATCGTCGCCCCGCTTTTTTACTGCAATACTGTAATTTTTAACCCCCTCCATCATCTGCTCCAAATCCGTAAGCTCATGATAATGGGTAGCAAACAATGTTTTGCAGCCAATGTTTTCTACCATGTACTCCACCACCGCACGAGCAATGCTCATTCCGTCAAAGGTAGAGGTACCACGGCCGATTTCATCCAAAATGACTAAGCTGTTTTTGGTTGCGTGCTGTAAAATCTCTGCTACTTCCGTCATCTCCACCATGAATGTGGATTGCCCCGCCGCCAAATCGTCAGATGCACCAACACGGGTAAAAATGGCATCCACCACGCCAACACGGCACTGCTGTGCAGGCACAAAACTGCCGATTTGGGCCATTAATGCAATCAAGGCATTCTGGCGCATATAGGTGGATTTACCCGCCATGTTTGGGCCCGTAATAATGAGCATGGAATCGGTAGTACAATTTAGCTCTGTATTGTTAGGCACAAACAGACTGTTTCTAAGCATCTGCTCAATTACCGGGTGCCGTCCTTCCACGATGGACAGTGTATCACTTTCATCCACAGTTGGGCGTATATAGTTGTTGCTTACAGCCACTTGTGCAAGGGCTGCCAGTACATCCAACTGAGCCACAGCGTTGGCTGTACTCTGCACTCGTACCATCTGCTGAGAAATTTCCTGCAACAGGGCTTCAAATAACTGCCGTTCCAAGCCTAAAAGTCGCTCATTGGCTCCTAAAATCTTGCCTTCCAGCTGCTTTAACTCGTCCGTTATGTAGCGCTCTGCATTGGCAAGTGTCTGCTTGCGAACAAAATGTTCTGGTACCTGGCTGGTAAAGGATTTGCTTACTTCCAAAAAGTACCCAAATACCCGGTTGTACCCCACCTTTAAGCTGCGGATACCCGTTTCCTCTTTCAAGCGAGCTTCCAGCTGAGACAGATAACCCTTTCCGCCATGGACGATTTCCCGCAGCTCATCCACTTCTGGGTGATATCCCTTGCGAATTACCCCGCCATCCTTCAGGCTTGCAGGGGTTTCTTCTTCCAGTGCTTGAGTAATTTTTTCATGAATATCTTCCAAACAGTCAATGGCATCAGCCAACTGAGTAAGTTTAGGACTTGCGCAGGATTTGGCCAAACTTTTTAACTCTGGCAGCCGGGCACAGGTGCTGGCCAGCGAATAAATTTCTTTGGGCGTGGCTGAACCATATACAGCGCGAGTCATCAGGCGTTCCATATCGAAAACCTGGCTCAAAATCTCCATAATTTCTGCCCGAAGGATACTTTGCTGGTAAAGGGATTCCACGCAATCCAGTCTGGCATTGATTGCGGCGGCATTCATCAACGGTTGATCCACCCAGCTTCGAAGCATTCGTTTTCCCATGGCAGTCTGGGTTTTATCCAACACCCACAAAAGGGTACCTTTCTTTTCTCTTCCTCGCATGGTTTCGGTGAGCTCCAGATTAGCTCGAGTAACAGGAGAAAGCTGCATATACTGCGCTTCCACATAGGTCTGCACCAACCGCAAACGCTCCACACCCTTAATCTGGGTACGCCACAAGTAATCCAACAATGCACTCAAAGCTTTATAGGCATTTTGATGAGGGTCAAGCCCGGTAACTTTAGGCCATTCCTCCCCAAATTGTCCCACAAGCCGTTGCTGCACATGAGCCGGCTCGTAGCTTTGCTCATCCATCAATTCCACCGAACATTTCATATGGTGCTTGATGTGGTCGGTCACTTCCTTTAAGTCCAGCATTTTTTGATTGAACAAGATTTCGCTTGGCATATAGCGACATAACTCACCCACCAGTTGCGAAGCCAAGTCTGCCCCCTGCAATTCGGTTGTGTGTGCGCAGCCTGTGGAGATATCCGCAAAACAAACACCAGCCTGCTGGCCTGTGTAATAAACGCTGGCCAGGTAGTTGTTTTTATCATCCTGTAGCATATTGCTTTCGATGACGGTACCCGGTGTGATTACGCGTATAATATCCCGCTTTACCAATCCTTTTGTGCTGGAAGGGTCTTCCAACTGTTCACAGATAGCCACTTTATAGCCTTTTGCGATAAGCTTGGCTACATAGTTTTCGTAGCTGTGAAAGGGCACCCCGCACATAGGTGCCCGCTCCGCCTGGCCGCAGTCCCGGCCGGTGAGAGTAAGTTCCAGTTCCTTGGATGCGAGGATTGCATCCTCAAAGAACATTTCATAAAAATCGCCCAGCCGAAAAAATACAATTTCATCTTTGTGTTTTTGTTTGATTTCAAAGTATTGCGCCATCATGGGAGAAAGCTGCGCCACAAAACATCACCTGCCTGTTTTCCTATTCTGCGGGAAAGAGTGCGGCCCTGCAGGGAGTACCTCCCCGAGAACCGCACTCTCGATTAAACGATTTAGTGACAGCCGGAGCAGGAAGAGCAGCTGCCGCTGCATCCACCTGCATGAGGCTCCTGCACACTCATGGGGTCACCGCCGTTCATGGCGGTGTTGATGATTGCATCAATGTAAGCAATCAAGCCTTCGGCCTCGGCTTTCGCCTCGTTGTAGGTTTTCATGCTTTCGCTGTTCATGATGTTGGTATACAGCTGATTTACCTTTGCATTCAGCTCGGTAACCTTTGCTTCATCGCGCTCATCCTTGGCAATCTCGTTGTTCAGGTCCAGACGAGCCAAATTGAACTCGCCAATCATCTGCTGCAAAGCCTCGTCCGTATCATTTGCCTTACGGGCAGCATCCAAAGCCAGGTAGCGAGCATCCGTCTGCAACGCAGCTGCAGCTTTCTTAAACAGATCAATAACATCCATTGTGATGATTCTCCTTTTAAAAATAAATCTTTTCTATTTTACAGCAGCTCGCCTTTGAGAATAGTTCCTCGGGAGCTTGTAAAGCGAACCTGTGCATACTGGCCAATCAAGGCAGAATCCCCTGCAAATTCAACCACCAAGTTGTTGGTCAAGCGGCCAGAAAGTGTTCCTTCTTCTCGGCCAGTACCTTCCACCAGCACCCGCTGCTGCTGACCAACCAGATCAGCCACCAGCTTATGGGCAATACTTTCCTGTAAGCTAAGCAGACGACTCATCCGATCGGTTTTTTCTTGGCGAGTGGTGGGGTCCGGCATTGTGGCAGCTTTTGTACCGCTGCGCTTGGAATAAATGAAGGTGAACAGCTGCATATAGCCAACCTTCTGCACTAAATCCAGAGTCGCTTGGAAATCTTCCTCTGTTTCACCAGGAAACCCTACAATGATATCGCTCGAGAAGGTAATGCCGGGCACCTTCTCTTTGGCATAGTTCATCAAATCCAGATACTGCTCTACTGTGTAATGGCGATTCATCGCCTTCAGCAAGCGGTCGCTGCCACTCTGCACCGGAAGATGAAGATGGTTGCAGATTTTTTCCTGCGCTGCAATGGTATCAATCAGCTTGCGGCTTGCATCTTTGGGATGACTGGTCATAAAACGGATGTGATAATCCCCCGGCACTGTGCACAACAGATTGAGCAGGTCCGAAAAATCAATAGTTTCTTCCAGACCCTTGCCGTAGGAGTTCACATTCTGACCCAGCAGCGTAATCTCCTTATAGCCATCCTCCACCAGCTGGCGGAATTCACGAAGGATGTCCTCGCTGCGGCGGCTGCGCTCCCGGCCCCGCACATAGGGCACAATGCAGTAGGTGCAGAAATTATCGCAGCCATACATAATGGGCAGCCAAGCTCGGAAATTAGAATCCCGGCGGATAGGGGTTTCCTCCACCACTTCGGTGCGTTCCACCGGCGAAACCAGTACACGCTTTTTGCCTCCAGCCAGCTTCTCGCACAAAATCTCCGGCAGTGTGTCAATGGCATTCACACCAAACACAATATCCACAAAAGGATAGCTTTCTTTGATTTTGTCCACAATGCTCTGCTGCTGGGCCATACAGCCACACAAGCCGATAATCAAACCCGGCTTATCCTTTTTCAGGCGTTTGAGTGCGCCCACATTACCAAACACGCGCTGTTCTGCATGTTCACGCACAGCGCAGGTGTTAAACAAAATCAGATCAGCTTCTTCCACGCTTTCGCACATGCCATAGCCGATATCGGCCAAAACGCCCTTGATCTTTTCGCCATCATTTACATTCTGCTGGCAGCCAAAGGAATGGATGTAGGCCAGAGGAGGGCTTTCGTACCAGGACGAAACCAACTCTGCAGCTTTTTTGTTATGTTCAAAATGTATGATTTCCAAAGGTATTCTCCCATACTTGAATAATCAAGAAACAAATTTATTCTTCAACCGCTTTAGTATACAATACTTTTTCGGTTTTCACAAGTCCTTCCGGCGGCATTGCAGAAGCTGGATTTGCCTTCGCAAGCCGCCGGGGACACTTTTACCACCCGAATCAATCGTTTGCACCATGCAATTGCCCAGAGCTATGCATTGCAACCGATTCTTTTACTCTTGCGGCACCCGGTCACGATTCAGCAACGGTGCCAGATACCGGCCGGTATAAGAGGCGGGTACTTGCACAACTTCTTCCGGGGTGCCTTCTGCCACGATAGTTCCCCCTTCACTGCCGCCTTCTGGCCCCAGGTCAATAATGTGGTCTGCTCGTTTGATGATGTCCAGGTTATGCTCGATAATCACCACCGTATTGCCTGCATCCGCCAATCGATCCAACACGGTAATAAGCTTGTGCACATCGGCCACATGCAGACCGGTGCTTGGCTCATCCAATACATAGACTGTTTGTCCCGTTTCCCGCTTAGCCAGCTCCAGTGCCAATTTCACACGCTGCGCTTCGCCGCCGGAAAGAGTAGTTGCGCTCTGACCCAGTTTTACATAACCCAGCCCCACATCCAACAAGGTTTGCAGCTTGCGATGAATTTTGGGAATATTGGCAAAGAATACACAGGCTTCTTCCACGGTCATGTTCAGTACATCCGCAATGCTCTTGTCCTTATACTTCACTTCTAAAGTCTCCCGGTTGTACCGTGCGCCTTTGCACACCTCACAGGGAACAAAGATATCCGGCAAGAAATGCATCTCAATCTGAACAATGCCGTCACCTTCGCAAGCCTCACAGCGACCGCCTTTCACATTGAAACTGAATCGTCCGGGACCATAACCACGCATTTTTGCATCCTGCGTTTGAGCAAACACATTACGGATATATGTAACAACACCCGTATAAGTGGCAGGATTGGAACGGGGTGTTCTTCCGATGGGTGCCTGATCAATTCCGATGACCTTATCCACAAATTCCAGGCCCTGAATTTCCTTGTGCTTGCCAGGGCGATGCTTTGCTCCGTTCAACTCCATCGCCAGCGCCTTATAAAACACCTCGTTCACGAGACTGGATTTTCCGCTGCCGGAAACGCCTGTCACGCAGACCATCTTACCCAATGGTACATCCACACTTACATGTTGCAGATTGTTCTCTGCTGCGTCCACAATGCGCAGTTTCTTGCCGTTGCCTTCACGCCGCCGGGCAGGCACTTCAATTCGCTTTCGGCCAGAGAGATAAGCTCCAGTAATGCTGCGAGGTTCTTTGCATATATCCTCCACGGTTCCCTGTGCAACTACTTCACCGCCATGCACACCGGCCCCTGGGCCGATATCCACAATGTGGTCTGCCTGTCGCATGGTATCTTCATCGTGTTCCACCACAATCAGGGTATTGCCCAAATCCCGAAGCCGCTTCAGTGTTGCAATCAACTTATCGTTATCTCTTTGGTGCAAGCCTATACTGGGCTCATCCAATACATACAACACGCCCGTCAATGCGCTGCCGATTTGCGTTGCCAGCCGGATGCGTTGGCTTTCACCGCCAGAAAGACCCGATGCTCCACGAGCCAAGGTAAGATAGTCCAGTCCGACACTTTGCAAAAAGCCCAGGCGTTCCTTTACTTCCTTTAAAATGCCATCTCCTATGCGATGCTCCTGTTCAGTCAGCTGCAAGTCTTGAATGAAATCAAGTTCTTGACGCACGCTCTTTTCGCACAAATCGCTGATATTCACACCACCAACTGTAACCGCAAGGCTGGCAGGTTTCAGTCGCTTGCCTCTGCAGTCCGGACATTTTACGCCATTCATAACACCGGCAATTTCTTCTTTCATCCATTCACTGCTGGTTTCTCTAAATCGACGCTCCAGATTATTGACAATTCCCTCAAAGTCGTTAAGGTACCGTCCGGAACCAAACTCATTCTCCCGATGCATCTCGATGCGTTCTCCTGCCGTTCCATACAAAATAGCATTTACTGCTTTGGGAGACATATCC
>CALWNE010000059.1 GCA_944382705.1 uncultured Allofournierella sp. | reverse complement strand
CCGTAGGGGCCGGCAGATTGCTGGCCTGGGCTTTCTGTGCCGGAGTCGCTCTGCTGTGTGCTCTTGTGGCGTTTGTAGCGGTAAGCGGTTACAGCCAGCTGCCCAGCGGCAATGAGCAGGCTGTGGTGGTGCTTGGCGCCGGATTGCGCGGTGAGGTACATAGCAATCTGCTGGAGCGCAGGCTGCAAAAAGCCCTGGAATACTACCAGCAAAATCCCCAGACGGTGCTGGTAGTTACCGGCGGCCAGGGCAATGGCGAAACCATCCCGGAAGGAGTGGCCATGGCCCGTTGGCTGATGGAACGAGGGGTGCCCTCACAGCAGATTATTGTGGAGGATAAAAGTACCTCCACCGAGGAAAATCTACTTTTTGCCAAAGAGCTTATGGAGCAGCAGGGTATTTCTGCTGAGGCGCCTGTTGTAGTGGTTACAAATGCGTTCCACTGTTACCGGGCGGGCCAATATGCGACGATGGTGGGGTTTAAGCAGGTAAGCCTTCTGCCTGCTTCCATCAGCATTACCTCGGTACTGCCTTGCTATCTGAGAGAAGCCTTTGCGGTACTGTATTACTGGGTGTTCAAATCCAGCCGAACCGGATGGATGTTGCCTTTTGTGGGCATTTTCTGACCATGTCACCCACAAGGATACAAACATTACGCATCAGCAACCTACAAAATCACTTAGGAAAGGAAGGGAAATCATGGCCTCAATCATAAGGGTGGATCACCTGCGCAAGATTTATCGGGTGGGCACCGAGCGGGTAATGGCTCTTAACGATGTAAATCTAACCATTGAGCAAGGGGAAATTTGCTGTATCGTAGGCCCTTCGGGCAGCGGTAAATCCACATTGCTCAATCAGTTGGCAGGTCTGGAAAAACCCACGAAAGGGGATGTGTACATAGGGCGGCACAATATTAGCATTATGACCGAAAACGAACTGGCAAAGTTTCGGCAAGAGCATCTTGGTTTTATTTTTCAAAGTTATAATCTGTTGCCAAACCTGACCGCTGCCGAAAATGTAGCTCTGCCACTGATGTTCAAGGGTGTGCCCCGTAAAGAGCGGTTGGAGCTTGCCACTCAGGAGCTCAAAAAAATGGGGCTTGCCAAACGGGCGAATCATAAACCTACCGAAATGAGCGGCGGCCAGCAGCAGCGTGTGGGCATTGCCCGGGCGTTTGTTGCAAAACCAAAGGTTATCTTTGCAGATGAACCCACCGGCAACCTGGATAGCAGCACCACCAAACAGGTTCTGTACCGAATGTTCTCTATGGCTAAGGAAAGCAATATTACCTTTGTCATGGTTACCCACGAACGGGATCTGTCCGCAGTGGCGGATCGGGTTATCACCATCCGTGATGGAAAGGTGGAAAGCAATATTCTGGTAGACGAAGAACAAAAGAGGAAAGCAAAAGAGGAAATGTTCCGGGATATTTTGGACCAGCAAGCTCCTCCGGAGCCGCAAACCAATGTGTCGGATTACAAAACCAAACAATGAGGAGAGAATCGTATGAAACAGCCCATTAAGCAGTTAAGCGTTTTTCTGGCAATGCTCATGGCCGCCGGTACTTTTGCAGGGTTTTCTGCCTTTGCGCAAGAACCCCAGGCTGCCCTTCCTTCGGCGGCAGCTGCAAGCGAAAGCCAGCCTGAAGAAAGTCCCACTACCGAGCCTACTCCTGTGCCTGTGGTTCAGGTAAAGGACTACCAGGTGGAAATTCTGGACGGCACCGATAACCTCTGGGACCGCATGGAAGGTGGCCATGTAACCATTTCCTTCCTGAATGCAGAAGGTGTTGTGTCGGGCCGTGTGGTAAACAACGCTTGCTTTACAAACTACGGCCCGGTGGAAGCTCAGGTACAGAATGGCTCCGTTACCTTTAATAACATTTTATACCTGGGTGGCGGCAACACACTGCAGTTTGAGTTGGTAACAAGCAACGGCGTGGTACAGGAAAGCATTGTCATTGCCCAGTGTCTGGATTCTGCCGACACGCAGGAACCGGAAGCCACCGCCACACCGGAACCAGAAAAAGATTACCCCAAAATTCTGGTCAAGGATTTCTCCTTTGGCGGCACCAGCGTGGAAGCTGGCAAAGAATTTGTGCTGGATTTGACCCTGTTCACCACCAGCGGCACCAGCAGCTTGCAGGATGTAATGGTGGGCCTAAACTTGGGGGACGCTAAAAACATCTCCCTGGCAAGCGGCAGCATGAATACTTATGTGGGCACGATGGCACCCAACACCACCAAAACCATCAGCTTCAAGATGACCACGGATGCCACCATTGAACCTGGCGCCATCAGCATCTCGGTAAACCTGAGCAGCAAGGAAGGGGAGGCTGCTGTTTCTCCCATTTCCATCCCGGTCACTCAGCCCGAACGCTTTGACATCACCAATATGGAAGCTCCCGAAGTATTGATGATGGGCGAAGAAGGCTATCTGTCGGTTACCTTTGTCAACAAAGGCAAAAGTTCCATCAACAACCTGTCGGCCGAAATTCAGGGCGATAATCTTTCCAACCCCGGCCAGAGTCAATTCCTGGGCAATATTCAGCCAGGCACTGAGAATTCGGTGGATTTTTCTGTGATTGCGTCCCAGGAGGGAGCGCTCAACGGCAAAGTAATTCTCACCTATGAGGACGCTAAGGGCGAGATTAAGAGCATCGAAAAAGAATTTTCCTGCATGGTAGAGCAGGGCATGAGCATGGACGACATGATGAATCCTGGCTTTACAGATGAAATTCCGGAAGAACCTCAGCAAGTTGGCATTCCGGTATGGGGCTGGGCTTTGATTGCTCTGGGCATTGTTGGTGTTGCTGCAATTGTAGTGGTTATTGTACGCAAAAAGGCAAAGGCCAAAAAACTGACACAACTGGAGGACGAAGATGAAGATATCTGATTTGCTGCGTCTCAGCACGGATAATCTTCGCCGCCGCAAGGGGCGTACAGCCCTTACTGTTATTGGTGTAGTTGTGGGCACCTTCTCGATTATCGTAATGATTAGCCTGGGTATTGCCAGCAATGCCCAGAACGAGGAGATGCTGCAAAGCTGGGGCGATTTAACCCAGATTACCATTAACAACTATCAATGGGGTGCCTCCAGCAACGAGATTCCGGTTTTGGATGACGCTATGCTGGACCAAATACGGGGATACAACCATGTTGTGGCGGTAACCCCCATGTATCAGGATGGTAACATGAGCGCCACCATTCTGGCCGGCAAGAACGATCGCTATGAAGCATACTCCTGGAATACCTATGGAGTGGACATGGATGCATTGCAGGCCATGGGCTACCAGCTCATTAGCGGAAATTTTATTACCGATGACATGAACCTGGGCAAAAAGAAGATTCCAGTGCTGATAGGTGAACATTTCGCCTACGAATTCCAAGATACTCGCAAGAGCCCCAACAGCGGCAAACGGCAGCGGTACTGGGGCCAGACCGACTCCGCAGGAAACCCAGTGGAGCCATTCTTTAACATCGAAAAGGAAAAACTCACTTTCCGGCTGACTGCCTATGACGCAAACGGAAACGAAAAAACGCAGGATTACCAGCTGGTGGTTGTGGGTGTGTTCCAACAGGATGATACCAAACAATATTTCACCAATTCCGGCATTGCCATGCGAGTTCAGGATTTGAAAATGCTCTCCGAAGCATATACCCGGCTTTCTGGCAAAAAGAACAGTGGCGGCGGTATGGCTATGATTGGCGCCAATGGCCAGGTAATTCAGCAGAAGGACAGCGGCTACCAAACCGTGTATGTAAAGGTAGACGATGTAAGCAATGTAACAGATGTAGAGCAGCAGCTGAAAGATTTGGGCTATGAAACATCCTCTATGAGCCAAATTCGCGAGGAAATGCAGGCCAGCGTGGCAAAGAGCCAAATGATTTTGGGCGGCACCGCAGCAGTTGCGCTGCTGGTGGCAGCATTGAACATCGCCAACACCATGATGATGTCCATCTACGAGCGCACCAAGGAAATTGGCGTAATGAAAGTTTTGGGCTGCGAGGTGCGCAAAATCCGCAATATGTTTTTGATTGAGGCAGGAGCCATTGGCCTGCTGGGCGGCATTATTGGTGTGGCCCTCAGCTTTCTGGCCAGTCTGGTGCTTAACAATCTGGCAACCATAGCTGCTTTGTTTGGTGCAGCGGTGGATGTGAGCGGCTTGCTCAACAGCTTTGGCGGCGGATACTATGGCGCTACCGGGGGAGCTATCTCCATGATTCCCCCATGGCTGGTGGTGTTGGGGCTTAGCTTTTCCACTCTGGTAGGTGTACTCAGCGGTTTGTGGCCTGCCATCCGAGCTACCCGCATCAGTGCTCTGGAGGCCATCCGCCACGAGTAAGGGTTTGTTTTCTTTCTGGAAAACATTCATATTACACAAAAACAAAAAGTCATGTCCCTGGTTTTAAAAGGGACATGACTTTTTTGTTGTTTTGGTTTACATTGGCCTGCCAAAAGACCAACTGGTGGCCTTGCAGCAAACACGATAGAACCTGCTTGGATTTAGTAACAGAGACTTAGTAATGGGCTACAACCAGCGTATCGCCTTCCAGAATGGTGGTATCACCACATGGAATGATGGTTTGATTAAGCCGCTGTACCATAACAATTAAGGTTCCGTTGGGTAGATTGATTTCCCGTAGGCTCTTGTTGCAGTAGCGGTTCTTTTCGGTGACTGCAACTTCACGGAGCGTAAGATTTTCGCGGTTTTCAAATTCCCGTCCTGCAATCACCAGCAAATCGCCAGGCAAAATTTCTGTATCGCCGCTGGGTACCATAAAGCCCTGATTCTGCCGGGCTACCAGCGCAATTAAGAAATCTGGCGGGGTAACAATATCCCGCAGCTTTTTATAAGCCCAAGGGTGAGTTTCGTCCATATGGATTTTAATAAAGCTTACATCGTTTTCTTCCTGGTAATCGTTAAAGGTCTTGCGCACATCAGCGTGTTCATCAATCATACCAATCCAGCGGGCCACATAGGGCAGCAGGGTACCCTGGAACGCCATGGACAGCAGCACAATGCAGAACACCAAATCAAAGAGATTGTAGGTAAGATTTTGGTAATGAAGTGTGGCGTAAATTGCAAACACAATGGAAGCAACGCCCCGCAGGCCAGCCCAGGACACAATACCCATCTGAGCCAGAGAGGAGCGGAAGGGGAGCAGAATACCCACCACAGCCAGCGGACGGCCCACGAAGGTGAGGAACAGCGTAATAAGAAAAGCGGGCACAATGACCAGAGGCAGGTCCTTGGGAGTGACCAGCAACCCCAGCAGGAAGAAAATCATCATCTGGGCAATGCCGGTAAGTACATCAAAAAAGCGTACCAGGTTGCGTTTTTCCGGAATGCGTGCGTTGCCCATCAGGATGCCACAAAGGTAAACGCTCAAATAGCCGTTGCCGCCCATGGCAGCGGGAAGAGCATAGCCGATAACAGCAATCGCAAACACAAAGATTGTGCTGCCCTGGGAAATTTGGAAATCCCGATTGGAAAGCACCCAAACCGCAGCGGCACCAATGGCAAGACCGCACACAATACCAAAGAACAACTGCTGGAACAGCATCCAAGGAACCGAGATACTGTCTCCCCGCATGAGTGCCACCAACACTACCGTGAGCATATAGGATATAGGGTCGTTAGAGCCGGATTCCAGCTCCAGCAAACTGGCAGTGTTGTCTTTCAGGTTCAGGCTGCGGGTTCGCAGGATGTTAAACACCGAGGCAGCATCCGTTGATGCAATCACCGAGCCGATCAGTGCACTTTCCAGCCAGCTGAGATTGAGTGCAAAATGAATAAAGACGCCTGTCAGACCTGCGGTTAGCAGAACGCCCAGTGTGGAAAGCACTACGGACTTGGCAGCTACGGATTTAGCAGCCCGGATGTTGGTGCCAAAACCACCATAGTACATAATAAATACCAGGCAGATGGAACAGACTGTTTCGGAGAGGCTGTAATCGCTGAAAGAGATTTTAAAAATCCCGTTTTCACCAAAGGCCATACCCAGCAAAATAAAAATCAGCAGAGAAGGAACTGCCAGCCGTTCGGTAAAGCGATATGCAGTAATACAAACCAAAATCACAATACCCATTAACAATAGGATGCCGTTCAAAGGGTCACTTCCTTTCAGATAAAGTTGTACTTATTTAGTGTAACATAAATTCATGAGTATATCAAAGAAATAAATGAAAAAGAAGAAAGGCTAGCACAAAAATATCCTGGAGCAACTTTACACAAAAGGAATCGCCAGATTATTCTGATGTACAGAGCAGATTTTAAATGTAAAAGTTTTGGGGTCGCAAGAATAGCAGCTAACAAATGGCTGAATTTGTGTTTGCTTTTGATGCGGATGCAGCAAGTTACAAGAAACCAGTAAGGCACCAGATTCTTCTGCTTTGTATTGATTAAATGGGACTAAAGAGCGATGAAAAATTATTCTCCGGGAAATTATTTGTGCAAAAAGGCCCCCTTCCCGGCGGAACAACCATTCGGCTGGGAAGGGGGCTAAACTGCACTGCTTTAAAAAGCAAAGGGATACCCGATGGCCTGGCGTACTTCCTGGGCAGCTTGTTCGCCGCACAAACGGCGGACAAGAACCAGGGAGAAGGGGATGGAAGCGCCCAAACCCCAGCCGGTGATGATGGGGCCGTCCTCCACCACAGGTTGGTGCACTACCAGCGCGCCGGGCAGCTGGTCTACAAACGCCTTGTGGGCTGTTGCCTGGCGATTTTCCAAAAAGCCAAGGCTGGCCAGAACCGTGGGTGCTGCACAAATGGCAGCCAGCAAAGCACCGGCTTGGGCGGCTTGGGTGCAGATTCGCTTTACATCCTCGCTCTGGCCCAGGTGAGTTGTACCAGGCATACCGCCGGGCAGAACAATGGCGTCAAAATCCTGGCCGTTCATCTGGCTGGCACAGGCATCGGTATGCAGCCGGATGTCATGACTGGATACAATTTCCGGAATTTCGTAAATACTGGCAGTGATTACTTCCACACCAGCCCGGCGCAGCAGGTCTACGGTGAGCAATGCCTCACACTCTTCGGTACCATTGGCCATTACAACACAAACGCGTTTCATCTCCAGGGTTCCTCCTTTGGTGGGTTTGTTATCAATGTTCAGCTGGGGCAGAAGCACTCTCCGCCTTGCTGTCGGATACACTGCATACCGTAAGCACCCTATCGCATACGGTGAACTTAATTTCCAGCCCTGCAAACGAAAGGCCGTACACCCGCTGGGGGTCGTCGTGGTAGGAGGGCCGAGGGTCCTGAGACAGAACACCCCGAAGGGCCTCCTGTTTTTCTGCCGGCACACAGTCCAGCCACCGCTGGGGAAATACCACTTCCAGCCCATAATCCAGATGAGCAGTTGCAAACCCGCCGGTAGCCTGCGGCTTGCAGTCCGCAGCAGGCAGATAGGGCTTTACATCAAAAATAGGGGTCTGGTCCAGCAGGTCGGCTCCCAATACATGGAGCACCGGCCCCAATTCCGGGTGCAATTCAATGCGCTCCAGCTCCACGCAGGAAAGCCCAATGGCATTGGGCCGAAAAGGGGAACGGGTGGCGAACACGCCCATCCGTGTATTGCCTCCCAGCCTGGGCGGGCGCACGGTGGGGGACCATTGGCTCCGTACCGCTTGGGAAAATTGCCAAATCAGCCACAGGTGAGAAAACCCTTCCAGTCCACGCACCGCAGCATCCACCCGGTATTCCGGCTCAAACACAATGCGGGCTTTAAGCTGGGGCACCATTCCGCTTTGGCGGGGAATGCCGAATTTTGAGGAAAAATCCGAGTGGATACGGGCAATAATTTGCATGGGGATGGGGTTTTCCATAAGGTGCGCTCTCCTTCAGTTAGTATACCCACCCCTTAAAGTGGGTGAGCCAACGCTTTTATTATAACACAAACCAGAGCCAAGCGCACAAAACAGAAAAAAGTATGACCTACGGAGTTTAAGGCAGCACCGCACAATTCATACCCCAAAGCTCAGGGGGGTGTATCTGGCAAAAGTTTTTGTGATACTTTGCCAAGAGCGCAGCCAACCACTAAAGATTGGCTGCGCTCTTGGGGATATCCTGTAAAAAATCCAGTGCGCTCCAGCAACTAGAAGTATGTAGTGCTGTTCTAAGACTTGTTTTTAATCCGAATACGGCGCTGGGGGATAAAGCCCTTGCCTGTAAACCATGCACTACAGGTACGCCAAAGGTCGATTTTTAGAGATTGTCGTCGGCGGACTGGGAGGAAGCAGAGGCATCATCTCCTGCGGCAGATTCAGTGGAGCCGGAGTCTGCCTCCGGTGTAGCATGGGCTGCGCCATCAACGCCCCCCATACCGCCGCTGGGCTGGATTGTAACCTGTGTTACGGTGTTGCTATCGTCCAAAACCAGCTCCAGCACATCTCCCACCTGGATGGAGGAAATATCAACCTGGGCTTGGTCATCCGGCATAAAGCTGTTGATGGTTGCCTGGGAGAGGTCAAACTCCTGGGTGGAATCACCGGCAACAAAACCGCCGCCATGGCCATTGCCCTGGGGAGGCGTTTGTCCTTCGCTTAGTTCGGGGAGATTTTCGCTGTTTTTTTCATCAGGCATCTGGGGCGGGGTGTTCTCGCCGCTATCGCCAGAAGGAGCAGAATCGCTGGGCAGGTCGGCAGGGGGTTCACCCTGCGGATTCTGTCCGTCCTGTGGAGCCTGGCTCGGATCAAAGCTTTCATCGCCATCTGGCCGCTGTCCACGCTGGGCCATTTCGCCCAGTTGAAGGGTAACAACCTGCCCGGAAATGTCCGTGACCTGACCATAGATTGTTTGGCTGGCAGAATTGCCGCCGGAAGGAGCGTTTGCCTCGGAAGCGCCGCTGTCAGTGCCGCCTAAGGCCGAACAGGCAGTAAAGGCTGCTGCCAAACCGACAGCGCAAAGGGTGGTGAAAACTCGTTTCATAAAAATACCTCCAATGAATTGATGTCACAGCGCAAAGGATGTGACCATAGTAACTAAGACCAAAGGCGGCTGTGCACCAAGGCTGCTCCCAAAAAGAAGGTAAGCCGTGGCATTAGCAGTACCCGCCTGTTTCACTATACTACACCTTACCCCAATAAATGGATGAAAGTTTTGAGAAAAATTACCAGACTGAGGTGGCACATATAGGAGATACAAGAAAAAGAGTCTTCTTGCAGGCTTCCATTCATTATTCTGCTTGCAATTTTAAAACTGCATCCAAACAAAGCTGTAAGGCATATTCATAGGCATCACCGCCCCAGTTCCGAGCGTCGTAGGCTTCCACATTTGCAAGGCTGTCAGCGGTATACAGCAACATACCCCATACAGCACCCCGAAAAGCAGCGCAGGCAGCTAGGGCAGAACATTCCATCTCCACAACAGCGCAGCCTTCCATCTTGCGATAGTTGATTTTTTCGGCGGTTTCCCGATAAAATCCGTCGGTGGACCAGGTAATTACCTCCTGCCAGTGCAAGTTGTGTTCCTGCAAAGTCTGGGCTAATGCCTGCTGCGCTGTTTCGTTGACCTCCATATAGCGGGAAGGCGGTGCGTAGTGATAAGAGGCTCCCTCATCACGCAGTGCCTTGGAGGGGATTAAAAAGGTTCCCTCCGCAAAAGGCTGCAATGCACCGCAGCTGCCGGTGGAGATAATCTGCCTGACGCCATACCCTATAAGCCAGTCCAGAAGCTGAGCCGCCGCCGCTGCCCCCACCGGGGCCTGGCAGAGAGTAATTTCCTGCCCATGGTAGAGAACTGTATACACAGGATATTTCTTCGTGGCACTCACGAAATGTGCCACCAAACAAGCGTTATGAGCCAGGGCATATTGTTCGATGTAGTCGCCTACAAAGGCAAATACACATTTGGAGGGCAGATGCAGATCCAGCCCTTCGTGGGTGGGATTAATTACAGCACTGGGACAGTTGTCAAATTCCAGCAAGGGGATTTCGTGTTTGATGATGCTCATAGTAGGGAATACTCCTTTCAAAAAATCATTTGCAATACAGATTGGATTGCAAAAAAGCCCCATAAAGCAATCGCTTTCTGGGACTTTTTGCATTTAATTGTTTTTAAAAAGGGCTACCACACATTCTACATGCTTGGTGCGGGGGAATAAATCTGCCGGTTGGATTTGTTCCACAGTATAGCCATGGTCTGCCAGGTAGCGGCAGTCCCGGGCGGCGGTGGCAGCGTTGCAGCTAACCATTACGATACGGTGTGGCGCCATGGTGAGCACGGCATCCAGCGTGGTGGTGTCACAGCCCTTGCGAGGTGGGTCCAGACAAATTACATCCGGATGCAGGCCCTCACTGGCCAGCTGACTGGCTGCTTTGCCAGCGTCGGCACAAAAGAATCGAGCATTTTTCTGCCCCATAGCCTGGGCGTTGATGCGGGCACTTGCTACTGCTTCCTCAATGATTTCAACGCCAATCAATTCCTTGCAATCCTGAGCCATGGAAAGGCCGATGGTGCCCATACCACAGTAGAGATCCAGCAAAGTATCCTGGGGGCTGAGCTGCGCAAACTGGCGGGCAACACGGTACAGCTGCTCCGCTGCGGGCGTGTTTACCTGATAGAAGGAGAGGGGGCCAATCTGTACCGGTACACCGCACATGGTATCTTCGATAAAGCCGGGCCCATACAGCACAATGTTTTGCTGGCCGGTAATTACATTGGTGCGCTGACGATTCACATTCAGCACAATGGTGCTGACCTGGGGGAACTTTTTAGGCAATTCCCGGCAGAGCAGCTCGCTGGCAGGCAGCTTTGTTCCGTTGACGACCAGGCAGACCATTACCTGATTGCTATGCCAGCCCTTGCGCAAAAACAGGTGGCGAACTAGGCCTTTGTGCGTTTGTTCGTTGTAGGCAGAGATATGGTGCTGTTCCATGAATCTGCACAAAAATGCTGCAATCTCGTTAAGCTCTGGTGGTTGCAGCTTGCAGTCCAGGCAGGGAACCAGCCGATGACTGCGTCCGGCATAAAAGCCAACCTGTACCGATCCATCGGAACCCTGCGCAACAGGGAACTGCACCTTGTTGCGATAGTTGTTTTCCAGCGGGGAAGCAAGAATGGGCAGTACCGGCAGGTCAAAACCGCCAATACGCTGAAAGGCATTCGCTACAAATTGCTGCTTGGCTGCGGCTTCGGCCTGGTAATTGATATGGCGGAAGCAGCAGCCGCCACAGGGCTTATACACCGAACAATCTGGCTGGATGTGTTGGGCAGAAGCTTTGACCATTTCATCTACGATGGCAAAGGCATAGCGGCCCATATCCTTTACAATTTTAGCACGAATCTCATCCCCGGGGGCGGTGCCAGGCACAAAGATGGCCTTGCCCTCATAATGGCCAACGCCGCTGCCATCGCTGGAAAGGCTTTCAATAGAAAGGGGAATGACAGAATTTTTTTGCATGGACAAAATAACGCCTCCTGTGTTATTCCGAGGGGGTCTGCTGGTCTTCTGCATTCGCTAAAAGACCAAAAGGAATCCAAAAACGGCCGCTTTCGTCTGGCTGAATGGACAAATCCTCTCCCGCATAGGTGGAATCCAAACCATTTAAAGCCACCGATACCACAGCCCGAGTAATTGCCTGCGTATCGTAATAGGAAACGGCAAAGCAGATATCATCTGCCATTAGTTGCTGCGCCACAAGCTGATTTTCTGCCAATGCTGCAATTTGGGTGGGGGTATCTCCCTCCAGCCAGCCCAGCTGCTGAGCCGTCTCGAACACAAGGCGGGCATCCTGAGCATGGGCAACCAGAAGAAGCTCCGGTTTTTCCTGCCCAGACAGCTGTTCGGCACTAAAGGCCAAGGGCTGCTGATTTTCATCCAGGTAGGTAATGCACTGAGAAAAGACTCCGTAGTGTTCACATTGCAGCAAAGTGCTGTCAATCATCTGGTTGTAGTAGGGGCCTTCCTTGCTTAGGTAAACAAAATATTGCAGCAGATGGTCTGCGTTCCGATCCACAACAGTGCCTCTTTCCCAGGCTGTTGTTATTTCGCTGCCCAATAATTCGCCGCCTAAAGCGGGACTGCTGCCCACATACCACATTTTATCATACTGCTGCATGGTTTCTTCACTGGGGCTGCGTCCCACCAAAATTAAGCCAAGACCATTTGCTTGGGCAAAATTCAGCAAATCATTGTCCACCGTATCGGTATCCTGGCTGACTACCAGTATCTTGGCGTTCTGCTCAACAAGCTGCTGCGCAGCTTGCAGATAGCCACCTTGGGAAGCATCTGCTTCCACAAGGGATGTGCTGCTGGTTTCCAACTGCTGATAAAGTTCATCCAAATCCAGATAGGGCATCTCTCGTTCCGAATGGATGTATCCAACGGTTGGATGTGGTGCAAAATAGTTGATACTGAGCAGATACAAAAACACACAAGCTGCAATAGCCAAAACAATGGCAAGCAGTTTGGCAATCAAGAAAATGCGATGCTTCACAGATTAAGGTCCCTTTCTTAGGTGGATTCGCTGCTGTTCAGGTAGCGGCTGGGAGGAACGCCTTTGGTTTTTTTGAATACCCGGGAAAAATAGAACTGGTCAAAAAAGCCTACGGAAACAGCAATTTCAGCAATGGAAAGCTTAGAATCCCTCAGTAGGTTGCAAGCTTCCTCAATACGATAGCTGGTGAGATAATCGATAGGGCTTTGCCCCACATTGCTCATAAACAGTCGGTACAGATGACTGCGGCTCACACCCACTGCCTTTGCGATGTCGTCAATGCTGATGTTGTGGGAATAGTTGAACTGAATATATTTGATTGCCCCATGCACATATTGGGAGCTGGTGCTGCCAATACGACTATCACACTGCTGGGCCTGCTGCATCATACAGGAAAGAAATAGATACAAATGGCCCACCATAGCGGCTTCATGCGAGGATTCAGGTCCTCTTGCTTCGTATATTGCCAGCATGGCTTTTTGCAAGTCATGCGGATTGGTACAGTGATAAACGGGCTTTTGATCACTAAAGGGGGTTTGCTGAATCAGCTTGTTGGCAAAAGCACCATTAAATCCTACCCAGCAATACTCCCATGGGTCGGTTTCATCGGCGCAGTAGGCAACCAGCTGGTTGGGTTTCACCAAAAATAAATCACCAGCCTTCAGTTGGTATTCATGGGAGCCTACGGTATACCGCCCCCGCCCCCGGATGACCAAATGAATCAAATAGTGATCTCGGATGCCAGGCCCCCACAAATGACCTGGTTCGCAGGATTGTACACCGCAATTGAAAATAGAAAGTTCCACATTGTCCGTGTAATTTTGTTTGAACGATTGTTTGTAGGTTTCAGCCATGGAAGCGCCTCCACAATGCGATTGATAAAATCCTTACTGGGCGGGTTGGTCAAACCTGCTGACCACAAATAAATACCGCTGTGCACACGGGTTCAACTGTGCACAGCGGTAAAGGGCTGGCAATCAGGTTACAGGGTCCGCTCTTTTTTCCAGGCCAAAAATTCCTCAAAGGTACCGGTACGGTCCAAACAACCCTGCTGTCCCAAGGGGATTTCGATGATGCGGTTGGCAATTTCGTCAATGAACTGATGGTCGTGAGAGGAGAAAATCAAATTTCCTTTAAAAGCAACCAATCCATTGGAAAGCGCCTGAATACTTTCCAGATCCAGATGGTTGGTAGGCTGATCCAGCAACAGTACATTGGAGTGGGACATCATCATGCGGGAGAGCATGCAGCGCACCTTTTCGCCGCCGCTGAGCACCTTAGCAGGCTTGTAAACCTCATCACCAGAAAAGAGCATCCGTCCCAAGAAACCCCGCAGGAAGGTTTCGGTGGGGTCTGGGCTATACTGACGCAGCCATTCAATCAGATTGCCGTCAAAACCGTCAAAGAAGGCGGAGTTATCCTGCGGGAAGTAGCTCTGGCTGGTGGAAACACCCCACTTGAAACTGCCGGAGTCTGGTTCCATCTCGCCGGTCAGAATCTTGAACAGGGCGGTCATACCTACTTCGTTGTCGCCAACAAGTGCGATTTTGTCGTTTTTGTTAGCGGTAAAGCTCACATTATCCAATACTTTTACGCCGTCGATGGTTTTGCTAATGCCCTCCACAAACAGAATATCCTTACCAGCCTCCCGCTCAGGGTCAAAGCCTACGAAGGGATAACGGCGGGAGGAAGCAGGCATTTCTTCCAGCTGGATAGAATCCAGGATTTTTTTACGGCTGGTGGCCTGTTTGGATTTGGACTTGTTGGCCGAGAACCGCTGAATAAAGGATTGCAGCTCCTTAATTTTTTCTTCCTTCTTTTTGTTCTGGTTGCGGATGAGCTGCTGCATCAGCTGGCTGGATTCATACCAGAAGTCATAGTTGCCGGCATACATTTGTACCTTGTTGTAGTCAATGTCTACGGTGTGGGTGCAAACGGCGTTCAAGAAATGGCGGTCGTGGCTTACAACAATGATGGTTCCGTAATAATCCATCAAGAATTCTTCCAGCCAGTCAATGGATTCGATATCCAAACCGTTGGTGGGCTCGTCCAGCAGAATAATCGAAGGCTGACCAAACAGCGCTTTTGCAAGTAGTACCTTCACTTTTTGACGGCCATCCAGATTTTCCATCTGCGCATAGTGTAAATCCACAGGAAGGCCCAAACCGCTTAACAGCTGGCTTGCCTCGGTCTCGGCTTCCCAACCGCCCATTTCAGCAAACTCTGCTTCCAGTTCACCTGCCAGCACACCATCTTCCTCAGAGAAATCCTCCTTAGCATACAAGGCGTCCTTTTGTTTCATGATGTCATACAAACGGCGGTTGCCCATAATGACGGTTTCCATCACAGGAAAAGAATCGTATTTATAGTGATCCTGCTCCAGCACACTCATACGGTCATCCTTGCCGATGGAGATGCTGCCGGTGGTGGGTTCAATCTGGCCGGAGATGATTTTTAAAAGGGTAGATTTGCCCGCACCGTTGGCACCAATAATACCGTAGCAGTTGCCCGGTGCGAAATTCAAATCTACATGCTTATATAAGGTGGTTCCTTGGAATTGCAAACTAACATCATTTACAGAAAGCATAAATGAAAAAACCTCACTTTATTCGTTGATTATTAAAAAGGCGTATATGCTGTGCCGGTTTTGCAACCAGACATTGGGTTACTTACCTGGAACATAAAATAACTCATTATACAGTATATCAAATTTAGCTTGCAATTTCAACGCAGAGCGCTACATCGGTACTAAGTGAAGCGGTTTGTGTGCAAGCAATTTCCCCAAAATTAGACATGATTCTGCTGTTTTAGAGAAAAAGTGAAGGAAATTGAAGGAAGAAATGTGTTGAATTTTTTCAAAAATAGTTTTAACATAGTGAATTGTAAACAATAATTTTGCATAGAAGGAGCGATTGTAGTGGCTGTTGCACAGCGTTATCATAAGCGGCGTCGTTTTTCGGCATTGGGGAAACTTCAGGCGAAATCAGAGATTTTGTACCGTGTGGATTGCCTGCCAGGAAAAGTTGCGGTTTATAGAGCGGTTTTGATAAAAGCAGACGGCGTACAGCGAGACAGCCTGCGTATTGAAGATGTGTCTCCAAGTGAAGCAAAGATGATATTGGATTTTTTATGGGAGAATGCTGTTCCCTTTTGCCATTGGAAGGAGGTGCTTTGTGATGCTGTGGCAAAGATTTAATGGGGATGGTGTGAAAACATGGCCTTAACAGAAGAATGGGAAAGAAAGAGAACGATATATCTCCTTAGTGGAGATCATATGCATCTGGATGGTTTAAAGCGAATGCTGGCAGAATCTTCACAAATTGGTGGAGTGTACAGCTTTCAAAAAGGCGAAGCGGCATTGCGCTTTTTGAAAGCTGGCCATATGCCGGACGCACTGGTGATTGGGTGTTTTTTAAAAGATATGCACAGTCTTAGCTTTTTGGAAAAGCTGGAACAGTTCGATTGTGCCAAAAGCATGGTTGTGGTAGCAGTAGGTTCACCAAGATATTTGCAGTTTATTAGCAGAACGGACTTGTCAAATACTGTGGATTACTATATGATGGAGCCATATGAACCAAAAGATTTGATGCAATGTGTTACCAGTTCAAAGGCATCTGCCCAGTTGCCTCAAATTACCTGTTGGGATCGGGAAATATGGGATTTGCTGAATCGTCTGGATTGCCCCAAACGCAGTACCGGTGCGCAGTACTTGGCAAGCGGTTTGCAGATTTGGCTGAGAGAGTTGAGTCAGGGAAGAATGCCACAGGCTAAATCAATTTTGATGGAACTTTCCAAACTATACCAGATCTCACACAAAGGTGCGGAAAGCGGTATCTATCGGGTGCTAATTCAAATGAAGGAAAAAGGAACAATTACCGCCGAACAAGCCAAAATGCGGGAATTTTTTGAGTGGGCTGTTGAGCAGATACAGGTTCGTAGCAATTAAAAGCAGAAAGGACACCCATCCCATGATCCAAAACCATTTTGTGGATGAGCCCACAGGCAATAGCAAAACCGCACTTTTGTGCGGTGGTCTATCACAAGAAATGTACCAGGCACTTGCTGCTATCCAAACTGCCGCTGGTTGCTTGAAGCAGGAAATACATCGCAGCGCAAATGAACAGATGATTCAGCGCACACAATGGATGCTGGATCATGTGCACCAAGGAACTTTGCAGCTATATCGCATTGCGGAGAATCTGGAGGATATGCTGGCAGCGGAACAGGGGACTCTGCTGCCTCAGCTGGAACCAGTGGAGCTGGTGTCCCAATATGAACAGTTGATTGAGCTGTTGAGGACTGCTTGTGCAAATCAGGGAATCCAACTGGAGTGGCACTGCCAGGTAGAAGAGTATCCGGTCTTTTTGAACTGTGATGGAGGCTGGGCTGATAAAATTTTGCTGAATGTGGTAAGCAATGCGGTTTTGGCCAGTACCAGCGGACAAACCGTGTGGGTTGAGGTGCGTTGTGCAAAGAATTCACAGCGCTCCGATACCCTGGAAATCGTAGTGCGTGATGAAGGGCCGGGACTTCCCCAAGAGGTACAGAATCATCTGTATGAAGTGTTTGTCAATCGGTACCAGTCATCCGAAAATTGCGTTTCGTATGGGGCGGGGTTAGGGCTATACCTTGCACACTACTATTGCAGTCAGATGGGTTGGGAAATTGAGGTCAAAACAGGTCCGCAAGGAACAGAAGTGATGATTGTTGCCTGCAATTGTGCTTTGGATACCGGTATGGAGATGCCGATTTTTGCCAGTGGATTATTGCCACTGGAACATGAGATTCAAAATCAAAGGGCTTTAGCCGAAATAAGTTACTGGGCCAGCCGCTGGAAAGACTAAATGCACCGTATCAAAAAATAAACACACAGGGCCTGACTCCATTGGCATACAGTCAGGCCCTGTGTGTTTATTGATGTAAATTTAAGGAATCGTTTGGGTTATCCGTGGGTTTAACAGCAGAATGGGAAGAAATCTCTCCCAGCTGTAGCCCGATATGGTTATGCCAGCGTTCCGATTTTGGGGTTACAATACGCTGGGAAGGGTAGATGCCACAATGACCGCACATCAAATAACTAATCACAGCGCAAATCAAAAAGTAAGGAGCGTACTCTGAACCAAATAGTTCGATGCCCAACATGAAAGTGGTAACAGGAGTGTTTGCGGCACAACCGAATACGCAAACCATCCCCAGTGCAGCAAACAGACTGGGAGGTAGATTAAAGAGCTGACCAATCAAAGCGCCGGCAGAGGAACCAATGGTGAATAGCGGGGTAACCTCTCCGCCCTGAAAGCCGCCTCCCAAAGTAAGGACAGTAACGATAAATTTAGCCAGAGGGTCCATCCAGCTTGCCTTTCCGGCAAAGCTTTTATCAATCATCCAGGTGCTCAGGCCGCCATATTCACTGCCAAATATGCACAAGGCGATAAGCACAACAAAACCAGCTGCCGCCCCAGCCAATAATTTTTGGGGCAGATAGCTGTAACAGCGCTTTACCTGATGCATACACCAGACAAACAGGCGACCAATCCATCCAAACAAGCATGCCGAAAAAACAAGTAACAGAGCTGTGCCAAGGTTGATGGGAGGTAGTTGAGTGATGGAGTGTGTTGCATGGGATGCGCCAAGAAAGAGAGCCACTTGGTTGCTTGTGAAGGCAGCCAAAACACAGGGCAGGAAGGCTTCGTAGCTGAGGCTGCCAACAAAACACATTTCCATGCCGAAAAATGTGCCTGCAAGAGGGGTGCCGAATACGGAGCTGAATCCTGCACTAATGCCAGATAAAATCAAAAGGTGACGGTCTTTATCTGTGAGATTGAACCACCGGCCTACCTGATTGGTGATAGAGCCTGAAATCTGCACCGCAGTACCTTCTCGCCCGGCGGAACCGCCGCACAAATGAGTACACACGGTAAATAAAAAGCTCATCAATCCCATACGGAGCGGAACTTGCGCATCACCAACGGCGCTTTCGATTACCAGATTATTTCCTTTGCCGCAATTTTGCCCAAAACGGCTGTAAAAGAAAGCGGTCGCAAAGCCAGCAGCGGGCAACAATGCCACTATAAAGGGGTATTCTTGCCGCTGGTTAGCCGCCCAGTCTAGAGAAAATAAAAAGAAAGTACTTGCAATTCCCATGCAGACGCTGCAAAAAATAATCATAAAAAACAGCTTCAAGCGTCTTACCAACAGATGCGGAGTGTCAAAAGAGGGAATCATAATATCACCATCCAAAACAAAGCTAAGCTGCAGCACAAAGTGAGATTGCAGCAATGTGGGCTTTGCGCTCTGTGCGATGAGATTGGACGAAGCCCTGTCCATTATATCGCCTTCCTGCTTTGGATGCAACTTGCCCAAAAAGTAATTTTAATTTGATGAAGCAGTAGCTGGTGCTTTACCCAGGCAAAAAAGAAAACAGCAAGCTCTATTGATTTCATAAGTGCGATTTCGTATAATAGTCAACAGCGCAATGACGATAGGATATGTTTTGCAGGCAATGGAACAGCCGTTGTTTCTCGCGTTTGGAGACATACACTATGTGCAGATTGACTGCTTTTTAAAATATTATGTGATGTTTGATTCAAAAATGAAAGGAGATTGTTTTGCAGAAGAAAAACCAGCGCAAAACACTGCTGTTTATTGTAGGGTATGTTTTTGTTGTAGCTGTGCTGTTGGTGGCGTTGAGCAGATACATCAATAATAAGATGGAGCAGCAGCTCCTCAACACGCTTTCTGACCTTTCCAACCAAAGTGTTGCCAGAGTATGCACAGAGTTGCATATGCGTATCCAAGCGTTGAACAATTTGGCTCGTCAGGTAGAGGGGATGCAGGATTACCATAATGTGGCCAAAGAGTTAGCGGGAGTGAGTGAAGTACTCGGGTTTCGGGAAATCGGCTTAGCGTTACCCAATGGAACTGCTTACATGAGTACAGATACAGTCTACAATGTGTCTGAACGAGATTACTTCCAGAAGGGAATGCAGGGAGAGGAGTACATTACAAGTACCTTCGAAGATATGAGAGACGGTGCAGATGTGAATGTGTTTGTAGTTCCGCTTTATGATTCCCAGAGCCAGGTAAAGGGAGTTTTGTTTGGGATAGATGAGTCTGATAGATTCTTTGAGATATTTGATGTTCCTTTGTTTGAGGAAGCAGGCTATGTTTTTTTGGCAGATTCTCAAGGAAATATTTTTAGATCAGATGCCGAAGCCGGTGCTCCTGTTGAAAATATGTTTGATTTGCTTGCGAAAACACCCGAAAATAAGCAGGTAATGATGGATATGGCTGAGGCCATGGCGAAGGGTGAGAGTATCAGTCTCTATATTTACCGGGATGGTTATAGATATGTAAACATCGCACCGGTACCTTATAACGATTGGTGGATTGTAACAGGCGTACCCTCATCCTTTTTGGAGCAACAAGCCGCTCCTATAAAGAATATAACGCAGATGATTATGGTTCTGCTCACTGCTGTGTCCGTTGCTGTTTTATTGATTCTAATAAGAATTTCCAATGAAACTGAGCGCAAGCTGCAGAAAATTGCTTATATAGACAAGGTGACTGGCCTATATAATGCAGAGTACATAGAAGAAAATTTTCAGCAGCTTTGCCAAAAGCATAAAGAGACATTCAGTGTTCTGGTGGTAGGCGATGTTCGCCGCTTTAAGTTTATTAACGAAATCTATGGTGAAACAGTGGGTGATTACCTGCTGCAGCAGATAGGCTCCATTTTACAAGCAGAATCCAATCGGGCTGGTGAATTAGCGGTACATATGCATGGCGATGAATTTGCAGTGCTGCTTAGTTGCCGGGATACAGAAGATTTGCAGCTGCGCATGGAATCTATTTATACAAAAATTAAGCAGCTGCGCTACAAAGACAATGAAATTCGCATTGATTTTACAGTGGGCATTTATGAAATTGATTGCCAAAACGATACCTTTGCGAAAGCAGTAAGTTGTGCGAATATCGCTCAGAAGGAAGCCAAAAAGTGTGAAGGGCGGCTCTTTAGCCATTATAACAAGCAAATGCGAGATGGCCAGATGGAACAGCAGTGGCTTTTAGAGGCTATTACCGAAGGGTTTGAGCGCAAGGAGTTCAAAGCTTGGTTTCAGCCGCAGTACAATGCAGCTACTGGTGACCTGGAAGGTGCGGAAGCTTTGGCTCGCTGGCATAAAGAGGATGGTCGAGTACTGACACCATTTTATTTTGTGGAATTTTGCGAAAAAAATGGATTGATTCAGAAATTGGATTTGATGATTTTCGAGGATGTCTGTCGCCAACTTCACGATTGGAACAATAAAGGGTTGCCATGCCTTCCTATTTCGGTTAATTTATCCAGGGCTTACCTGAATAATCGAAATTCTATTTATCAGCTGAAAGATATTTTAGACCAATACCAAGTTTCCAGCAGTTTAATTAAGTTGGAAATTACAGAAAGCGCTCTGGCAGATAATCACACAGAGCTGCTGGAAGCCATTCAACTAATGCACCAGCTTGGATTTGCAGTAGCATTGGATGACTTTGGGGTGGGATACTCATCCCTTACAGCCCTTAAGCATTCTCAGTTTGATATACTGAAACTGGACAAGTCCTTTTTGGATGAGCTGAGAACCGTTAAGGGAGATAAAATTGTTTTGTGCATTATAGAGTTAGCCAAAAGTCTTGGAATGAAGATTGTGGCAGAGGGCGTGGAAACAAAGGAGCAGTATGAATTTTTGAAGAAACACCACTGCGATATTCTTCAAGGGTTCTACCTGGGCAAGCCGATGGAGAGCTCGGCATTTATCAAAATGAGTCAACAGTCCGTTTTTTGTAAAAACTAATTGCTTTAACTAAAAGCCAAGGATGGTTCTATGCCGTCCTTGGCTTTTAGTTTTAATAAGAAACATTAATTGGATTTTATTTGAAGAAAGTACACTGGTGGGTTCGTTATGAGAACAGAAGTGTTTATTCTGAGTGTACAAGGAAGTGCCCGGCAACAAACACATTAACCAACATTATTACGAAGAGTGTTTTGTTATCTCAAGAAAGGTTCTGCAAGAAGGGAGCGAATTCGCCATGAAAATTTTATTGACATCAGATTGGTATCTGCCTGCAGTAAATGGAGTAGTCACCTCGATTATGAATCTAAAAAAGGGATTACAGGCCAGAGGTCATGATGTGAAAATTCTTACACTGTCCTTCAGGGCTCGCTCGTATACCTGCCAAGATGTGGTTTATATTGGCTCTGTTGATGTGGGGATGATTTACCCGTGTGCGCGTCTTAGGGTGGCTTTAGCTCGTAAGGAAGTACAGGAATTGCTGGAATGGGGGCCTGATGTGGTGCATTCCAACTGTGAGTTCAGCACCTACTTTTTGGCTCATGAAATTGCCCGGAAACTAAATATTCCACTAATTCATACCTACCACACGGTATATCAGGATTATACACATTATTTTGCCCCAAATCGTATGATAGGGCAAAGGATTGCTCGGGAATTTTCCCGTTGGACCGCTGGCCGGGCACAAGCGGTTATTGCACCAACAGCGAAGGTGGCAGAAATTTTGCGTGGCTACGACTTGAATAATAGTATTTATGTGGTACCCACCGGCATTGATGCAGGACGCTTGCAGCCGCTGCACGAGGAAGAACGGCAAAAACAGCGTCAGCAGTTGGGCATCTCAGCTGGCCATACGGTTTTGCTGTATTTAGGGCGTTTAGCACATGAGAAAAATTGCCAGGAACTCATTCGGGCAATGGTACCCTTAAAAGGTCGGCCCGTTACGCTTTTGCTGGTGGGAGACGGGCCTGCTCGCAAGGAGTTGGAGCAGCTTGCCTGTACCCTCAATGTGGAACAACAGGTGGTTTTTGCAGGAATGGTTCCCCCCGAGCAGGTAGGGGAGTATTACGCTTTGGGTGATTTGTTTGTCAGTGCATCGGTTAGCGAAGCGCAAGGACTCACCTATGCCGAGGCGCTTTTGGCGGGATTGCCGCTTCTTTGCCGAAGGGACGGCTGCTTGAACGATATTATTGTAAATGGCGAGAACGGCTGGCAATACCAAACTGTGGATGAGTTTGTGAAGCGGGTAGAATGGTTCTGCGCAAACCCCTATTTCCGTCAAAGGGCCAGAAGTTGTGCGAAGCAGCAAAGCAAGCGTTTTACGGTGGAAGCATTTGCCGCTAGCGTGGAACAGGTGTATAAGCAGCAGCAAGCTATGCTGCACTGCTATAAAAAGGTGATTGCATGAAGATAGAAAAAATAATAAATCCGGCCATGCGCATTGTGCCCCTAGCCTGTTTGGGAATGTGCATAGCATTTGGCATTTGGGGAATACACACCGGAGTGCTTACATCGCAGGATCGATTGACCCAGCTTATTAGTGCATGGGGTATTTGGGCTCCACTTTTGTTTGTGTTTGTGCAAATTGTACAGGTGGTTATCCCTATTCTGCCCGGCGGTGTAAGCTGTTTAATAGGGGTGCTGTTATTCGGACCAATATGGGGATTTGCCTACAACTATGCAGGTTGCTGTTTGGGGTCCATGGCAGCCTTTGGTATTGCAAAATATTATGGAAAGCCTATTTTGCGCACCATGTTTGCCAATTCCTTGATCGAAAAATACAATCGGTGGACCAGCGAGAAAGGCCGGTTTGCTACTTTTTTCGCCTTGGCGATTTTCTTTCCGGTGGCACCCGATGACTTCTTGTGTTATTTAGCCGGAACAACAGAAATGCAGTGGAAAACCTTTAATTTAATCATCTGGCTCTGCAAGCCTTGCTCCATTGCTCTGTACAGTTTTATCTTATACACAGGCTGGGGTCAGCTTCTGCAATGGCTGAGTTAATCTAGGAAGCGAGGAAACTGATATGCAGGTTTATTTGTATAATGGCGGATTTGATTTAGTAAAATCCAGCGGCATAGGACAGGCACTCATCCATCAAAGAAAAGCTCTGCAACAGGCTGGCGTTCAACTAGCAGACCATATGGAACAAGCTGAAATTGTGCATATTAATACGATTTTTCCGGATTCAGCAGCCGCAGCGTTCAAAGCGCATCTTCAAAAAAAGAAGGTAGTATACTACGCACACTCCACGATGGAAGATTTCAAGGGTTCGTTTAAAGGCTCTAACCAGGCGGCGCCGCTCTTTAAAAAATGGATTACCTTTTGTTACCGCCAGGGGGATGTGATTTTTACCCCCACCGAGTATTCCAAAGCCTTGCTGCAAAGTTATGGAATTAAAACACCCATTTATAGCGTATCCAATGGAATTGATACAGAATTTTTTGCGCCAAGCCAACATCGCCGCCAAGAATTTCGTACTCGATACGGAATTCGCAATGATGAAAAGGTTGTAATTTCGGTGGGGCATACAATCTATCGAAAAGGAATTTTAGACTATATTGAGATGGCCCGGAGGCTTCCACAGGTAAAGTTTTTGTGGTTTGGATATACGCCCGAGGGGTTGGTTCCGCAAGAAATACAGCGCGCCATTGCATCTGCACCAGAGAATCTAACCTTTTGCGGCTATATTCAGCAGCAAGAGCTGCGAGATGCCTATTGCGGAGCGGATTTGTTTGCATTTCTAAGCCATGAAGAAACAGAAGGTATTGTGGTGCTGGAAGCGCTGGCTACAGGTTGTGCGGTGCTTTTAAGGGATATACCGGTTTATAACAACTGGCTTCAACACGGTGTACAGGTATGGAAAGAGCGAGATTTGGAAGGCTTTATTCAAAGAACCAAGCTCATTTTGCAAGGAGACTGTCCTAGCCTGCAAAAGAAAGCACTGGAAACGGCTGAAGCCAGAAGTCTGCGTGTGGTAGGAATGCAGATTCAAGAGATTTATCAAAAAGAAGGATTTATATCCTCGAAATCAAAAGATTTTTGTGTGAACTAAAGCTGTAATTCCAAATACGAATGCAGCTTAAATTTTAGAGCGGCATCATATGATGCAAAAGGGAACTTGCGTCGTTATTGTTGTCTTGCTTTCTGTTTCATGATATAATGAAGACCAGCCTTAAGATGCATTTTATATTTCATAGAATGCAAATCCGATGAATGCGGATACGGCTCACATAGCGAAAGGTATATGAAAATGAAGCAAGCACACAGAATTTTTTGGGTTCTTTTTATATTGATAGCAGCAACGATAATCTCCTGGTTTCCTCTTGCTTACGCAGAAGACTCTCAGGTTATAGTTGGTGTATATGAGTGTACCCCATACTACGAACTGGATGAGAAGGGCAATGTAAGTGGGTTTTATGATGAATTGCTGAACCTACTGGAGACTAAGTGCGATTTTACGCATACTTACAAAGTGGGAAGCTTTGAAGATACGCTGGACTGGCTGGCGGACGGCACCGTGGATATTGCTTTTGGGATTTCCATTACAGCAGACCGCCTGGACCGGATGCTGTACAGCGAACAAAGCATAGAAACAGAACGCTTTGCTTTGTATTCAAACATTGGTGATTTGGCTGGCATTAAAACAGCTTCTAATGTTAAAGCAGGTGTCGTTCCAGGCAGCACAGGTGCAGAGTTTCTGGAGAACTATTTCAACGCTTTAGGCGTTTCTGTTGAGCTGGTAGAAGAAAGAGACTGGCAGCAATTGCAGGACCTGTTTGATAAAGGGGAAATAGATGTAATTCCCCACTCCATTTCATCGAACAACGATCCAAAGCTTAAAATCTATGAGTTTACAGGTGACCAGGTATACATTGCCGGCAATCAGAAGAGCCGGGAAATCTTGGAACAATTAGACAATGCGATTGTAGCGCTGCACTCAAAAACGCCTGACCCGATTCAGCAGTTACACAGTCGATATTTTGATGAAAAGGAATCCAACGAGTTTAATCGTCTGGTGGCCGTTATCGCAATCTGCCTGCTGATTGCAGGAATCGGGTTTTCGATTCCTACACTGCGCCGCAGAAAAATCAAAAAGCAAATTAAGAAAAATATGCAGCAAGGGTATTATCTGCTGCAATATCAGCCAATCTACAACCCATTGAAGAAATGCGTTACAGGCTATGAAGCACTGCTTCGGCTAAAGAGTGACAAAAAAATGATTCCGCCGGCTCAGTTTATTCCTGACATCGAAAAAAATGGTATGCTGCGGGAAGTCTCCTTGTGGATTTTAAAAAAGGTAATTCAAGATTACGATACCATTAAATCCTATTCTTTCATGGAAAATCAGAAGTTTTATTTATCCATTAATATGTCCTTAAATGAGATTGAAAGCAAAAGTTTTACTCGAAAAGCATGCGAGCTTTTGAAGCAATCAAATCTGGGACCAAATAAGATTTGCTTGGAAATTATCGAACGGATTAAAATGGAAGATTTGGCCAATGCAAAACAGAACTTGCAGGAATTGAAGGAGGCCGGATTCAAAATTGCAATTGATGATTTTGGCACCGAGTATTCCAATTTTGACTTGCTTTTAAAGCTGGATATTGATGTGGTCAAGGTAGATCGAAGCTTGGTTACAGACATTGACAAGGACTCGCTCAAAAAGGAAGTGGTCAAATTTATCAGCCAGATTGCACGCCTGCGTGGCAAAGATGTAGTGCTGGAGGGCGTTGAACTGGAAAGTGAGGTCAACACCATTAAAGAATTTAACAACGAGCGAGTTTGCGTTCAGGGGTACTACTATAGTAAACCTTTGTTTAGAGATGATTTGGAGATGCTTAAAATTCAATGATGTTTGAATTTTAAGTGATTTGGTGATTTTGGGCAGGAGCAACCCCTTATGCTAAGGGGCGTGCTCCTGCTTTTTATTATGATGCAACCTTTACTCCAACCCATGTGTGGTTAAAGATGTATCTGCGAAAGCATTGCAGGAATTGCATTTCATAATCCATAATGGTAGAATAAAACCAGAAACTTTAGTCTGTTGCCTGCAAGGTGCCCAAGGGTGTTTTGTGGGCAACTTATTTGTTGGGAAATAGCAAAGGAGAACCACTTTGAAACCTTTTGTAACTCAGCTTTGGCCTCAATTTACTGCGGACCAAACTTTTTCTCATTATTTTGCCGGCGTGTTGGTGGAGCAGATTGAGATGCTGCGCCTCAGCCGAAAAATTAAAATAGGATTGCGCAGCGGTATTCCTATCCCAAAAGAACTGTGTGAACGGCTCTGTGTTTCTCTGAAACCGGTATTTGATGGGTTTCAGGTGGAAATCTGCAACTACTTTCCATACGAAAATATAACCGAAGAAAGCATCCGCCGTATGATTGAAGAACTGAGGGATGAGGACTTACCGGTTAATGGGTTTCTGGACCATGCATCGATCCGGGTGGATGGTTTATCGATACAAATCGGGGTAAAAGTGGGCAAAAAAATTCTGGAAGAAGTAAATTTTCCATCGTGTTTGGCTCAAAAAATTGCCCAGCGTACCGGAGCGGAGCCCCAGGTGATTTTGGAGCAGACCGAAAAAACCATCTCTCCGGCAGAGTGGGAAAAGAAGGTTCTGAAAAAGGTCCCGGCGGTTAAGTTTGAGGAAAAGAAGGGTTTGCCGCCTATCAAGATACCGGGCTTGGATTTGACCGATAAACCTGTTAAGCTGCTTCACGGCAAAAACTTCAAACCTGCTGACTTGACACCTCTCAAGGAGCTGGGCGGCGACGGTGGTCGGGTGATGATCTGGGGGGATGTATTTGCTGTTGAGGTAAAAGGCAACTACCAAAAAAGCTATATCATCTCCATTACGGACTATACAGGTTCCATCAATCTGAAACTTCGCAGCCGTGAAGGAGAGGATTTCAGTAAATGGGAAGAGCTAAAAAAAGGAAGTACCCTCGTACTGAAGGGTGAATGTGCTTACGATAAATATGAGCACGATTATGTGGTATATCCCTACGATGTGTTGCAGGTAGAGCGACGCAAACGGCAGGACAATGCCCCTCAAAAGCGGGTGGAGCTGCATCTGCATACCAAGCTTAGCAGCATGGACGGGTTCTGTGACCCGGGCGAGATTGTGCGCACCGCACACAGAATGGGTCACAAGGCCATTGCAATTACCGACCATGGTGTGGTACAGGGGTTTCCAGAAGCCATGCTGGCTGCGGATGCCATCCGTAAAGAAGACCCGGATTTCAAATTAATCTATGGCGTAGAAGCGTATTTTGTGGATGACATGATTCCGGTGCTGTATGGCGAGGCCAGCGGGCCCATGAGCGGCAGCTTTGTGGTATATGATACCGAAACTACCGGCTTGGACCCCAATACCGAATTTCTTACCGAAATTGGTGCCGTGGTAGTGGAAAACGGGCAAATCACGGATACATTCAATACCTTTGTCAATCCAGGCAAGCCAATTCCGCCTAAAATTGTGGAGCTAACCGGCATTACCGACAGCATGGTAGCGGATGCACCTTCGCCAGACCAAGCCATTCGACAGTTTGCTCAGTTTGCAAATGGTCGTGTGTTAGTGGCGCATAATGCCCACAAGTTTGATATGCGCTTTATGTATGCAGCGGCAGACAGGGCAGGTATTGCATTGGAAAATGCATACATCGACACGCTGCCTATGGCGCAGAATTTATATCCCGGTTTGCGGAATTACAAACTGAATACCATCAATGACTATCTGGAAATTGAGCCTTTCAATCATCACCGGGCGGTGGACGATGCCATGGCTCTGGCCAAGATTTTTTGCAAAATGCTTGTAACGCTGGAAGAAAAGCAGGTTACAAGCCTGGAAGAAATCAATATTGGCTTAGGCGGAGGCAACAAGGAGGTGGTTAAAAAGAAGTACAACCACCTGATTTTGCTGGTGCGTAACCAGATGGGTCTGAAAAATCTTTATAAAATTATCAGCGAAGCCCATGTGAATTACTTTTTTAAAAAGCCTAGGGTTCCTCGCAGCATTCTGAATAAATACAGAGAGGGGCTTTTGGTTGGCAGTGCCTGCGAAGCAGGAGAACTTTACAGGGCGGTAGTGGAAGGCAGAAGTTTTGAAAAGCTCTGCCAAATTGCAGAGTACTACGACTTTTTGGAGGTTCAGCCTCTGGGCAACAATGAATATATGTTCCGGCAGAATCTGGTAGATTCCATGGAAAAGATTCAGGAGTTTAACCGGACGATTATTCGTGTGGGAGAGGCCCTCCACAAGCCTGTGGTTGCTACGGGCGATGTTCATTTTCAGGACCCGGAAGATGCCATCTATCGCACAGTGCTTCAAGCAGGCAATGGCTTTAGGGATGCAGATCATCAGCCGCCTTTGTATTATCGAACCACCGAGGATATGCTGAACCAGTTCAACTATCTCCCACCGGAGAAGGCTTTTGAAATTGTAGTAACAAACCCCAACAAGATAGCAGATATGGTGGATGGAGGAGTGAGAGCGATACCAAAAGGCACCTTTCCACCTTCCATTGAGGGTGCAGAGGAGCAGCTGCGAGAGGCAACATGGAGTACGGCCAAGCGACGCTACGGAGATCCATTGCCGGAACTTGTGGAAAAGCGTTTACAGAGAGAGTTGGATTCTATCTGTGGCCATGGATTTGCTGTGCTGTATGTAATTGCTGTAAAACTGGTGGCCTTTTCCAACCAGAATGGTTACCAGGTGGGCAGTCGAGGTTCTGTTGGCTCTTCCGCCGTTGCACACTTTTCTGGAATTTCCGAGGTGAATAGTTTGCCGCCGCATTACCTGTGCCCAGAATGCAAATACAGCGAATTCATTACCGATGGAAGTGTGGGCGACGGATTTGACCTTCCAGATAAGAATTGCCCCCGTTGCGGCACTAAGTTGTTAGTGGATGGTCACGATATTCCGTTTGAAACCTTTTTGGGGTTTGATGGAGATAAAGAGCCAGATATCGACTTGAACTTTTCGGGCGAATACCAGAGCTTTGTGCATCGGTACACCGAAGAACTCTTTGGCAAAGAGTTTGTGTTTAAGGCCGGTACCGTATCTGGGTTGCAGGATAAAACGGCGTACGGTTATGTTAAAAAGTATCTGGAAGAACGCTCACGCACCGTGAACCGTGCCGAGGAAAACCGGCTTACTCAGGGGTGTACCGGCGTAAAGCGGACCACAGGCCAGCACCCTGGCGGAATGGTGGTTGTGCCGGATGTGCACGAGATACAGGATTTTTGCCCTATCCAGCATCCGGCGGATGATAAAGAAAAAGGCGTGCTCACTACCCACTTCGAGTTTAAATATCTGCACGATACGCTGCTAAAACTGGATGAACTGGGCCACGATGTACCGACCATGTATAAGTATCTGGAAGATATGACTGGTATTCCCATGGAAAAGGTACCTATGAACGATACAAAAGTAATCAGTCTTTTGGTGTCCACCGAAGCGTTAGGGGTTACCCCGGAACAGATTGATAGCCAAACCGGCACATTCGGCATTCCAGAACTGGGAACACCCTTTGTGCGCCAGATGTTAATTGAAGCGCAGCCCAAGAATTTTAGCGACCTGACTCAGATTTCTGGTCTTTCTCATGGTACCGATGTTTGGAATGGTAACGCACAGGATTTGATTCGGGATGGAGTGTGCACAATCTCCGATGTGATTGGCTGTCGTGATAGTATTATGACCTATCTTATGCACAAGGGTTTGGAGCCCAAGCTGGCCTTCAACATTATGGAGCTTACTCGAAAGGGTAAAGTAGCCAAGGCAGGGTTTCCGCCGGGAGCAGAGGAAACAATGCGGCAGTGCGGCGTTCCGGATTGGTACATGGATTCCTGCCGAAAAATCAAGTATATGTTCCCAAAGGCACACGCTGTGGCCTATCTGATTGCAGCAATCCGCTTAATGTGGTTTAAGGTGTACCATCCACAGGCTTTTTATGCCACCTACTTTACAGTACGAGGCGATGATATTGACTATGAAGCAGCAGTGGGTGGCACAAAGGTGGCGCAACAGCATCTGAAGGAAGTTTCTGCCCGCCTGAAAGAGGAAAAGAAAGCCAAGGATGAAGATATTCAGGTATCTTTGCAGTTGGTAAACGAAATGCTGGCTCGAGGATACGAGTTTTTGCCCATTGAACTGGGCAAAAGCCGAGCCAGTAAGTATGTTGTAGAGGATGGTAAGGTTCGGCTGCCCTTTTCTGCCTTAAAGGGTGTGGGTGAGTCTGCTGCTGTTGCCTTGGAGCGAGCTACAATTAATGGCCAGGAATACCTTTCGATTGAAGAATTGCAGCAGGCAACAGGCGTATCCAGTACAGTAATGGAAAATCTAAAAAATGTGGGTGCATTGGGTGGTTTGCCTGATACAAGTCAGGTGTCCTTTTTCTGAACCATACCTTGAAAGCAGTTTGCATGCAGCCCATAAATCAAAGAAAACAGCCTTCACAGATAGATTCTGTGAAGGCTGTTTTGTCTAGTTATTTGCGATTTGGGGAATGCTTGTCCAATTCGGCAAAGGATTGCAAGATTTGCGGCTGTTCCAGCTCGATTACCCGGCGGGAAAGATAGTGCAGAGTGTTTTCGGCGGGGATGTCTTTAAAGGTGAGTTTTACTGCACAAAGAGCTTGCGTTTTGAATCCTGTTTTTTCGTTCCACTTTCGATTGCCGTACTTGATATCACCCAAAACGGGAGCACCCAAAAAGGCCAGGTGGGCACGAATTTGGTGGGTTCGGCCTGTAATGAGACCTATGCGACAAAGGGTAAAGGGGCCAATCACTTTTTCCGGAATGACCTGAGTGATGATTTCCTTAAATCCAGGAGCAGCAGATGCTTGCACCTTGACCTTGTTGGTTTGCTCATTGTGCTGAAGCCAAGCAGTGTGTACTCCTGCTGCGGGCTTGCCAAAGGTGATGGTCAGGTATTCCTTGCACACAAGGTCTGTGCGAATGATTTCGTTCATATCTCGCAGTGCAGCATAGTTTTTAGCGGCAACAATCAGTCCTTCGGTACCACGGTCTAGCCGATTGCACAAAGCCGGTGTGAAGGTGTGTTCCTGGGATGGATTATAGCTGCCGTTGCTTTGCAGATACATCATGAAGGCATCGATGAGATTCGGGTCGCCGGTACGGTCGGAATGACACAGCAGATGAGCCGGTTTATAAAGTATGGCCAGGTTTTCATCTTCGTACACAACAGTGAGAGGAATGGATTTGCTGGTTTTTAACTGCGGACGAGCAGGTTCAGCGGAGAAAAACTCATCGTTAATGTATAATTCCAGAACATCGCCCTGCTGAATACGATACTCGGGGGCAGCTTTTTTGCCATTTACCTTAATGCGCTTGTTACGAAAGCTTTTGTACAGCAGGCTGTTTGGCATACCACGGGTAACATTTTGGACAAAACGAGACAGACGAACACCGTCATCATTGGCGCCAGCGGTAAAGGTTTTCATAAAAAAGAGCCCTCTCTTTCAAATTCAATGAAAATAGTATATAATAAAACAAAACAAAGGTAAAGCATAATCAACAAAGAGAGGGATGCGTATGGCAGAGCAGAGCATTCATGCAAATCACCGGGAGCGAATGCGTAAGCGATTTCAGGAAAACGGATTTGATGGATTTTCTGACCATGAGGTATTGGAATATATTTTGTTTCACGCAATTCCCCGTAAAGATGTGAACCCACTGGCCCATCGTTTGTTGGATCACTTTGGCAGCGTTGACCGGGTAATGGAGGCCAGTGAGCGGGAATTAATAAAGGTGGATGGCATAGGCCCGGCGGCTGCTCGGCTGATAGCCATGCTTCTGCCGGCAGATCGTTACTACCGCATGGTTAAAACAAAGCCAGCCCGCACCATAAAAAGTTTGCAGGAACTGGGCGATTATATGGAATCGCTGTTGTTTGGAGCAAAAGTTGAAGTAGTGTATGCAGTATATATGGATAACCGCAATCACATCCTGAAAACAGAAAAATGTTTTGAAGGAACCATAAATGCTTCTACTGTATTTATCAATATGCTCACCAGTCGTATGCTCACTCTGGGCGCAACCCAGTTGGTGCTGGCGCACAATCACCCGGCAGGGTTTGCGCTGCCCTCCAAGGAGGATATTATTCTGACTCGCCAAATCAGCGAGAAACTAAAGACATTAGGCCTTACATTGTTGGACCATGTGGTAGTAGCGCCAGATGGTTATGTATCCATGCGCATGAGCGATCGATTTCAGGCTACATTTTGATGATTGGGAAGGGAGAGTGTTATGGAATTTAAATTACATTCCCAGTTTCAGCCTATGGGCGACCAGCCACAGGCTATTGCTCAGCTGGTGAAAGGGATTCAGAACGGAGATCGCGCCCAAACGCTGCTGGGTGTAACAGGAAGCGGAAAAACATTTACCATAGCAAATGTGATTGCTCAGCTGAACCGGCCAACGCTGGTACTGGCGCACAACAAAACTCTTGCGGCACAGTTATGCAGTGAGTTCCGGGAGTTTTTTCCGGAAAACGCAGTGGAGTATTTTGTATCTTACTATGACTATTACCAGCCAGAAGCCTATATCCCCTCCACAGACACCTACATCGAAAAAGACAGCGCCATCAACGATGAAATCGATCGTTTGCGCCATTCTGCCACAGCGGCTTTGTCGGAACGGCGGGATGTAATTATTGTAGCTAGCGTATCCTGTATTTACAGCTTGGGTGACCCTATTGATTACCGCAGTATGGTGATTAGTCTGCGGCCGGGTATGCAGATGGACCGTGATGAGCTGTGCCGCAAACTGGTGAAATTGCAGTACGAACGAAACGATGTGAACTTTGTGCGAAACAAATTCCGTGTTCGGGGCGATACAGTAGAAATCAATCTGGCATACAGCAATGACCTGGCTATTCGAGTGGAGTTCTTTGGGGATGAAATTGATCGAATCAGTGAGATGAATCCTCTAACAGGCGAGCGCAAAAATGTTGTTAAGCATGTAGCCATTTTTCCGGCTAGTCACTACATCGTTTCACCAGAAAAAATGGATGCAGGACTAAATAGTATCCGGCAGGAGATGGACCAGCAGGTGCGGCGGTTTACCGAACAGGGCAAGCTATTGGAAGCACAGCGCATTGCACAGCGCACCAATTACGACATGGAAATGCTTCAGGAAGTGGGTATGTGTAAAGGCATCGAAAACTATTCGGCGGTGCTCTCTGGCCGTGCGCCGGGGTCCACGCCTACCACATTGCTGGATTATTTCCCCAAGGATTTTTTGCTATTTGTGGACGAAAGCCATGTAATGCTGCCTCAATTAAGGGCTATGTACGGAGGTGACTATGCTCGCAAAAAGACACTGGTAGACTTTGGGTTCCGTCTTCCTTCCGCTTTTGATAACCGCCCGCTGAAATTTGAGGAAGTAGAACAAAAACTAAATCAAATCATCTTTGTAAGCGCCACGCCCGGTGAATACGAAAAAGAGCACAGCACACGCATTGCGCAGCAGGTGATTCGGCCAACTGGATTGCTGGATCCACAAATTATTGTAAAGCCTGTGGAGGGACAAATCGAAGATCTTTTGGGTGAAATCAACCAGCGTACTGCCCGCAATGAACGAGTGCTGGTTACAACACTTACCAAGAAAATGGCAGAAGATTTAACCGAATATCTCACAGATCACGGTGTCAAAGTGAAGTATATGCACCATGAGGTGGATACATTTGAACGAATGGAGCTGATTCGAGATCTGCGAGTGGGCAACCTTGATGTGATTGTGGGAATCAACCTGCTGCGTGAAGGACTGGACTTGCCAGAGGTTTCGTTAGTGGCCATTCTGGATGCAGATAAAGAAGGCTTTTTGCGCAGTGAAACCAGTTTGGTGCAGACCATTGGCCGTGCAGCACGCAATGCGGATGGTATTGTAATTATGTATGCGGACGAAGTAACTCCCAGTATGGAGCGAGCCATTACAGAAACGGAGCGGCGCCGCAGCATTCAGATGGCTTACAACGAGGCGCATGGCATTGTGCCTAAAACCGTAAGCAAAAGCATCCGTGAAAGCATTGAAATCAGCGACCGGAAGGAAAACGAAAAACTGGGAACAAAGCGCCTGAGCAAAGCAGAGCGAGAACAAAAGATTCAGCGTTTGACCCGAGAGATGAAGGAAGCCGCAAAATTGTTGGAATTTGAGCATGCCGCATTTCTGCGGGATTGCATAGACAAGTTGCGGCGGGGTGAAAACCCCCAAGAGGAACCTGCCACCAAGAAGAAGCGCAAGGGAGGAACCAAAGCTTGAACAACGATAAAATTATTATTAAAGGAGCCAGAGAGCATAATCTGAAAAGCGTGGACCTTACCATTCCCAGGGACAAGCTGGTGGTTATGACCGGCCTTTCTGGCAGCGGTAAATCCAGTCTGGCATTTGATACTATCTATGCGGATGGACAGCGGCGCTATATGGAAAGCTTATCCAGCTACGCCCGACAATTTCTAGGGCAGATGGAAAAACCCGATGTGGACGATATTCAAGGTCTTTCTCCGGCTATTTCCATTGACCAGAAAACCACAAACCGAAATCCTCGCTCCACGGTAGGCACGGTAACAGAAATTTACGACTATCTTCGTCTGCTGTATGCCAGAATCGGCATTCCTCATTGTCCGGTATGTGGCAGAGTAATCAGTCAGCAAACTGTGGACCAGATGGTAGATGCTATCCTTCAGCTCCCTCAGGGTACCAAATTTCAGGTGCTGGCACCTGTGGTGCGTGGACGCAAGGGTACTCAACAAAAGGAATTGGAAGCAGCCCGGCGGGGTGGTTATGCTCGTGTGCGCATCGATGGAAATCTCTATGATTTGGACGAGGATATCGCACTGGAAAAAAACAAAAAGCATACGGTGGAAATCGTTGTGGACCGCTTGGTGATTAACGATTCGGTGCAAAGCCGTCTGGCTGATTCGCTGGAAACGGCGGTGGCTCTCACAGGCGGACTGGTTACCATTGATGTGCCCGGCCAGAAAGAAATGCAGTTCAGCCAGAGCTACGCTTGTCCAGATCACGGTACCTCGGTGGATGAGCTGGAACCACGAATGTTCAGCTTTAACAATCCCTTTGGCGCCTGTGAACGGTGCACTGGTTTGGGTACTTTTATGCGGGTGGATCCGGAACTGATTATTCCAAACAAAGAACTTTCCATTCGTCAGGGTGCCATCAAGGCAAGTGGCTGGTATTACGCAGAAGGTTCTATCAGCGAAATGTATTACAAGGGCCTAGGCAATAAATACGGCTTTACTCTGGATACACCCATCAAGGATATGTCT
>CALWNE010000058.1 GCA_944382705.1 uncultured Allofournierella sp. | reverse complement strand
CGGCCCGGCCCCATGGACTCCATCCCAACCTACCTGCGCAACCGCAGCCAGCCAGAAAAAGTGCAGTACAAAACCCCGCAGCTGGCTCATATTCTGGATGTTACCAATGGCTGCATTGTGTACCAGGAACAGGTAATGCAAATTTGCCGGGAACTGGCCGGCTTCTCACTGGGACAGGCAGACCTTGTGCGCCGTGCCATGAGTAAGAAAAAGCACGATGTCATGGAGCGAGAACGCCAGCATTTCGTCCACGGCAGTCAGGAACCAGGTGCAGAATGCGTGGGCTGTGTGGCGAACGGAATTGATGAAGCAACCGCAAATGCCATTTTCGACGACATGTCCAGCTTTGCATCCTATGCCTTCAATAAATCCCATGCGGCCTGTTATGCTTATGTAGCTTATCAAACAGCCTATCTGAAGTGCCACTATCCCATAGAGTTTATGGCGGCCCTTCTCACCAGTGTTCTGGATAACACCGATAAGGTCATTGAATATTCATCCGAATGTCAGCGGCTGGGCATCAAGGTTCTGCCCCCTGATATCAATGTGAGTGATGGAGGTTTTACGGCGCATCAGGGAAGCATTCGATTTGGTTTGAATGCCGTTAAGAATGTGGGCAGAAACCTGATTGCTGCGGTTGTAGCGCAGCGTAAGCAGGAGCCGTTCCGGTCCCTATATGATTTTTGCAAGCGAATGCGAGGAACGGAACTGAACCGCCGGGCAGTGGAAAGCCTGATTAAATGCGGCGCTTTTGATGAAATGGGCGCCACCCGGCGGGCCATGCTGCAAAGTATTGAGGCTATTTTAAAAAGTGTAGAAAACGACAGCCGCAAAAATGTAGCTGGCCAGCTGGATTTATTCAGTCAGATGAGTGCCGAAGATGATATGGACGATTACCACATGCCCGCTGTGGCGGAGTATCCTTTGCAGGAACTTTTGCAGATGGAAAAAGAGGTAAGCGGCCTGTATCTGTCTGGCCATCCCTTGGACTCTTATCGGCAAATCATCAAAAATATATCCGCTTGCAAGATTAGTGAATTGACTTGTGAAGATGCAAAACGGTACGATAACAGTGTTGTAAAGGTAGTTTGTGCGGTTATCAAGACCAAATTCATGACCACCCGTTCCAACACCATGATGGCCTTTACAAGCATCGAGGATTTGTCTGGTACCATGGAAGTGATTGTGTTTCCTAAAGTTCTTGCCAACTGCCGGGATGCTTTGCAGGACAATGCGGTTGTAGTAGTGCAGGGCAGGGTCTCTATAAAGGATGACGAAGCAGCCAAGCTTATAGCGGAGGAAATTGTGGATATCAGCCGTTACGAAAGCCGTTTGGGTACTTATGAATCACCACAGCCCGCAGTCACACAAAAAGCGCCGCAGCCTGTTGAACCAGCTGCCGATGCAGCTCAGGCGGAGCAGATGCCTGCAAAGCCTCAAAAAGGGCTGTATCTCAAGCTGCCCAGTAAGGACTGCCCGGCGTTTCGCAAAGTAGAAAATCTGCTAAAGATTTTTGAAGGTGCCGTTCCGGTGTATATGTACTTCGAGGATCAAAGTCAACTGATGCTGGCACCTCGCTCCATGTGGGCTGCACACCATGCAGCGCTGTACCGGGAGCTCAAGCGAATTTTGGGCGAAAAGAATGTGGCCATTCGGTAATGCCAGAGAATTCTCTGGATTTCTTGGGGAAAGTTAAAAAATTGTTTTGCATTTTTGTTGCCTTGATGTTATAATTATATCAATGTTGTGAGATGAATCGACAGGTTTAATTTTTAGGAGGGGCTAACTTATGTACAAGGAAATCAAGACCATCGGCGTGCTTACCAGCGGCGGCGATGCACCTGGCATGAACGCAGCAGTTCGTGCGGTTGTGCGTACTGCCTTGAGCAAGGGCATCCGTGTTATGGGCATTCAGCGTGGCTACAATGGCCTGTTGAATGGCGAAGTATACGAAATGAACCTGCGCAGCGTTTCTGAAATTATCCACCGGGGCGGTACCATTCTGTACACGGCCCGCTGCTTGGAATTTGTTGACCCCGAGTATCAAAAAAAGGGTGCTGAAAAATGCGCTGAATTGGGCATTGACGCCATAGTTGTAATTGGTGGCGATGGCTCTTTCCGTGGTGCTTGCGCTCTGGCAAACCTGGGCATTCCCTGCATTGGCATTCCTGGCACCATTGATAACGACATTGCTTGCAGTGAGTACACCATCGGTTACGATACCGCCATGAACACTGCGGTGGAAATGATCGACAAGCTGCGTGATACTACGCAAAGCCATGACCGTTGCAGTGTTGTTGAGGTTATGGGCCGCAATGCAGGTTACATTGCCCTGAATGTGGGCATTGCCACCGGTGCTTTGGCTATTTTGATTCCGGAGCGCCCCTATGATTTGGATCACGACATTCTGGCTCGTATGCGCAAAACCCAGAAAACCGGCAAGAAACATTTCATTGTTATTGTTGCCGAGGGGATTGGTCATACCCAGGAGCTGGCCGCTGAAATCCAGGCACAAACCGGTATTGATTCCCGCGCAACAATCCTGGGCCATGTGCAGCGTGGCGGTTCTCCCACCTTGCGTGACCGTGTAACCGCTTCTCAGATGGGCTATCATGCAGTAAATCTGCTGGAAAAGGGAATTTTCAACCGTGTAGTTGCAATTTCTGCCGATAAAATTGTGGACTATGATATCAATGTAGCTCTTTCCATGAAGAAAACCATCGATACCATTATGCTGGATGTGGCCAACACCATTTCCATCTAATAATTATCCTCGAACCATCTATATTGTCCTTGAACACATCCTATTTTGTCCATGACCGGATAGGATAAACAAGGGTAAAACAAAGAGAGAATTGCTCAATATGGGCAGTTCTCTCTTTTTTTATTTACGCAGATTCTCCAATATCCTCTGCTGTTCTCTGCCTCTCACCGATTGAGTTTTTGGCAGGCAGTAAGCAGGAAGGTGTAGCCGGACAGCCTTTTGCCGTCACCTAGAGAGAATGGATTTTCTCTTAAAATCTATTAAATACTCTTATTTTCTCCTGTTTTCTTTTGTCTTTAAATAACTACAAACCTCTTTTCGTTATCCCTGATTATTTCTAATTTACTCTAATCTATTCCAATCTCTCCCTGCGCTCCACTCAAATATCCACTGGAGCTGCATCTGGAAAACCGGTTTTATCGTGTGCGAAACAGGGTGATATAGGAGCCAGCGGTGGTTCCCGGAGAGCCGAGAGGAAAAGGACAAAATAGAGGGGAGAGTAGGGACAAAATAGGATGGGAGTGTACAATAATTTTTATGCTGCCCAGAGCAGCTGTTCTGCGTTTATTGTTGCAGAATAGCTGCTCTTTTTGTTTCCCTCAGGCACATTTTGATTAAACAATGAATATATCAGTATAGAATTTAAATCAACCTAAGGGGCAGGAGGGCAGATTTTATGCAAACAAAACAGGCAAACCGCTACCAAACCGCTCCAACCAGGCATGGGGGCTGCAAGCGTCGGCTGGCCGGGTTACTGATGCTGGTGGGAATCTGTCTGTTTGGTCTTGTTCGGCTGGACTGCTCCCTGAGGCCCATCATTGAGGCGACAATTTCCCGCCAGGCAGAGCATTTTTTAATAAGAACAATCCAGCAAACCTATCATACATTGCTGCAGCAACAACCAAATCTTTACCAAAATCTTTATGAGGTCAGCTATAACCAGGCAGGCCAGGTGCAAAGCATTCAGGTGAATGGTTTGGCTGTAAGCCGGCTTGAGGATGCACTGGCAGAACAGCTAACGCAGCAGCTGGCGCAATCCCAGCAGATGCGTTTTTACATTCCGCTGGGTACTTTATTGGACATTCAGCTGTTCCAGCAATCTGGCCCAGACTTGGAAATTCAACTGGTTCCGCTTACTACACCCCAAACCGAAACTGTTACATCCTTTGAAAGCGTGGGAATCAACCAATCACGGTGGGAACTGACTTTGGATGTACAGCTGGAATTGGGGGCTCTCTATGCAGGGCAGACGATGGCCGTTCGTGTTAACAGCAAGGTGCTTGCGGCTCAGGTGCTAATTGTAGGCCAGGTGCCGCAGGTAAATGTGGAATAGTATGCTTTAATAGGGGAGAACAGTTTTAAAAACTGCTCTCCCTTTGCTTAATTTTGCTAGGAAATGTGCTATAATAAACAACTAGGCGATGCTTTCTACTCATGACAGAGTATTCTCGCCATAAAGGATTTTTTCGACGGCCTATCACTTTGCGGTAAGACGGAGAAGATCCTGCAAAAAACGAGGTGACTTTTTTGGAATTGGAACAGGCAAAGCAGCGAATTCAGGAGCTGCGAACCATCATTGAATACAATAACCAACTTTATTACGATCAGGATGCCCCTGAACTGGAAGACTTTGAATACGATGCCCTAAACCGTGAACTGAAAGAGCTGGAAGCTCAGTTCCCTCAGTTGATTACGGCGGATTCTCCCACCCAAAAAGTAGGTGGCACCCCTTCCGGCCGTTTTGCCAAGGTAACCCACGCAGTTAAGATGGAAAGCCTTCAGGATGCGTTTTCTTTGGAAGAACTGCGGGAATTTGACCGCCGGGTTCGTGCAGAGGGGATTCAGCCTCGATATGTGGTGGAATCCAAGATCGATGGTCTTTCTGTTAGCCTGGAATATGAAAACGGGGTTTTTGTGCGTGGATCTACCCGGGGCGATGGCATTGTAGGCGAAGATGTTACGCAAAATTTGGCTGTTATTAAGGATATCCCCAAACAGCTGGTGGATGCACCTGCTTTTTTAGAGGTGCGAGGCGAGGTGTATATGCCTCACTCCGCCTTTGTGCAGCTGGTGGAGGAACAGGAACTCAACGACAAACAACCCTTTAAAAATCCACGCAATGCAGCGGCAGGCTCCCTGCGTCAAAAGGACAGCCGCATCACCGCCAGTCGTGGACTTTCCGTTTTTGTTTTTAACATCCAGCAGATTCAGGGCAAACAGCTGAACGGCCACAAAGAAAGCTTGGACTATGTAAAGGATTTGGGTTTTCCGGTTTCGCCCAACTATAAAGTATACGACACCATGGAAGAAGCCATCCAACGAATTGAGGAGATTGGCCAGCTGCGAGGAACGCTGCCCTACGACATCGACGGTGCTGTCATCAAGGTTGATGACTTTAATCAGCGGGCACAGCTTGGAAGCACCAACAAATTTCCTCGCTGGGCAGTGGCTTTTAAATATCCCCCTGAGGAAAAAGAAACACAGTTGCTGTCGGTGGATATTACCGTTGGCCGTACTGGTGTGCTTACCCCTACGGCTGTATTTAAACCGGTACAACTGGCAGGGACCACGGTCTCCCGTGCTATTCTGCACAACCAGGATTTTATCCGTCAAATGGATATTCGTCTGGGTGATACGATTCTTGTGCGTAAGGCTGGGGACATTATCCCGGAGGTGGTCGCCGTTACGCAGCACGCCGAAGGTGCAGAACCCTTTGAAATGCCCTCCATCTGCCCGTCCTGCGGCGCAGTTGCGGTGCGTTTGGAGGGCGAGGCTGCCTTGCGCTGCGTAAACCCGGAATGCCCAGCACAGGCCTTGCGCAATATCATTCACTTTGCTAGCCGGAATGCCATGAACATTGATGGCCTGGGCAAGGCAGTGGCTTCGCAGCTGGTGGAAAAAGGATATGTCCAGTCGGTAGCCGATATATACGAACTTACAATGGAGCAACTTTTGGAATTGGAAAAATTCAAGCAAAAGAGTGCACAAAATCTGCTGAATGCCATCCAAAATTCCAAAGGCAATAATCTGGACAAGCTGCTGTTTGGACTGGGAATCCGAAACATAGGCGAAAAAGCGGCAGCCCTGTTGTCAGAACAATTCCGCACGATGGACGCTATTGCTGCAGCTGATGTGGAGCAGATTGCTAAAATTGAAGGGTTTGGTCAGGTGATGGCGGAAAGTGTGGTGGCATTCTTTTCTAAGGAAGGCACCGCCGATTTGCTGGCCCGCTTGAAAGAAGCCCAGGTCAATATGGAATGGATTGGGCAGGAGAAAGGGGATGCATTGGCTGGCATGACCCTGGTTGTTACCGGTACACTGCCCACCTTGTCTCGTTCTGAGGCAGAAGCTCTGATTGTAAACAACGGCGGTAAAGCCAGCGGCTCAGTTTCCAAAAAAACAGCCTATGTGGTAGCTGGCGAAGCAGCTGGCTCCAAACTTACCAAAGCGCAGCAATTGGGCATCCCTGTATTGACAGAAGAAGAATTTTTGCAGCTGCTTGAGCAATAATCGACTGTTTACGAAAGAAGAAATCCTCGGCCTGGTTTTATTCCAGGTCGGGGATTTTTTTGGTCTACTTGCAGGTACAAACTGCATACTGATATAGCAAAAGGAGCGTGAAAGAAAATGGACGAGTTTTACCAGGCTATTCAGCGATTGCCGCAAGACATTCAGTCTGCCCTGGCCAGTATCCTGCCAAACCAGGCAAAGCAAATTTATGAAATTCGGCTGCGCAGCAATCGGCCCATTGTGTGCTCCACTGCACAGGGCCCCCAGCTGGCGGAGGTTTTAACCCAAGGGAAATTGACCAGGCCTCTGTCTCACAGCCAACTGCAAGAATGCTTTTACGATTTATGCCAGCGTTCGGTCCACAGCTATGAGCAGCAGCTGAACCAAGGATTCATTACCTTGCCCGGCGGCCATCGAGTGGGTATTGCAGGAATATTTCACCGGGATCAGGGCAAATTGCGTGGCATCCAAACCATCACTTCCCTTAACATCCGCATCGCTCGTGCAGTGTACGCAGTACTGCCGGTGGAGTTGGAGCAAAATCTCACCAGGGATTTTGCTGGTATGTTGTTGATTGGCCCGCCGGGCAGCGGCAAAACCACCTTGCTGCGCACGCTGCTTTCGGCCCTGAGTGGGGCAGGCCGCAAAACGGCTGTGGCGGATGAACGGCAGGAGTTGTGGCCCTGTGGCCCCCAAGGATTTTGTACCCCCGTACCATTGCACTGCGATGTAATAAGTGGCTGTCAAAAACAGATGGCACTGGCCATGGCTTTGCGCTGTCTTGGGCCGGAAATTTTGGCCTGTGATGAACTGGGCGGTCTGGAAGAATGGTCCTTGATGAAACAATGTTCTGCCGCCGGGGTGCAGGTGCTTTGCACAATTCATGGCAGCGGAGTAGGGGATGCGCTGAACCGTCTGGACTGCACACCCCAGGAACTGGCCAGTTGTTTTCGGGTCTGTGTGGTCCTTAAACCAGGAGCTCCTGCCGGCCGCATTCAAGAAATTATCCCCTTATGATGCTGCTGAAGTTTCCTGGAGCATTACTGCTGGTTTGCGTGGGGTTTGGAGTCGGAAGGGAATGGACGCAGAAACTTCGTCACAGGTGTTTGTTTTGGCAGCAAATGGGGGAGTTGCTTTGTTATATTCAGGATGCGGTGTTTTACCAGGCGGTCTCCCTGGAATCGTTACACCAACAGCTGGTACAGCAACAAGCTTATCCGATGCTGAATCTGCAAATGCAGCCATCACTGGCGGGGTTTTGCTTTCCTGATTGGGTTACACCTCAACAAAGTTCTGCCTTCCGGGAGCTTTTTTCGCAGCTGGGATGCATCACCGCAGCCCAGTTGTGCGATAGAATCCCTTACTATGTCCGGCTATGCGAGCAGCACCAAAAGAAACAGCAGGAACTTTCAATCCAGGCGGAGGCTCTTTATCCTAAGGCGGGCTTTTGTGCGGGCCTTCTTGCAGCGATTCTGCTGTTTTAAAAAAGAAAGGATGTGAGGATAGGCTCTATGAACATTGACTTGGTATTTAAAATTGCAGCGATTGGCATCATTGTTGCAGTCCTCAATCAGCTGCTTATACGGTCTGGAAGAGAGGACCAGGCTATGATGACCACTCTGGCCGGGCTGATTGTGGTGTTATCCATGCTGGTGCAGCAAATCAGTGAATTGTTTGTAACCATTAAAGGGCTGTTTAGCTTATAGGGATGTTGATATGGAACTGTTTCAGCTGGTGGCATTTGTTTTAGTAAGTGCATTTCTTACCGGGCTGGTGCGTCAATATCAGCCGGCGTACGGATTTGTGTGTTTGCTAGCCTGCTCGGTTGTATTATTGCTGTATCTATTCGGGGTTTGTCAGCCGGTACTGGAGTGGCTGGCCACCGGGGCGGAATATCTGAATCAACGCAACTTATCTGTGGTACTTAAAACCGCCGGTATCGCCCTCACAGCACAGACCGTTCAGGATTTATGCAAAGATGCCGGAATGACGGCTTTGGCTGGCACTGTGGAACTGGCGGGGCGCTGCCTGATTCTTATTTGTGCACTGCCCCTTTTTGAAACAATTTTAGAATCGCTGGTGATTTTTTTACAATGAAACGATTGTTTTGTATCCTTCTACTGGCTGTATTTCTAACGCTGGAAGTATCGGCTGCACAGGAGCTGCCCCGTGAAGCCCAGAACATCCTGGAAAAACCAGGCATAACAGCCCAGCAATTTCAGTCCATGAACCTCAGCGATCTTGTGGAGCCGCTGCTTAACCAAGCAAAAGAATGGCTGACAAGCCCTGTTAAATTGGGCGTAGGGCTTTTGTCTGGGTGCTTTCTGGGGGCGGCTGTTCTTTCTCTTGTTCCAGGCAGTCAATGGGCTGCGCCTCTGGAAACTGTCTGCATTCTGTCCATCTTTGGAGTGGGACTTCTCCCCATGTTGGAATTGATGAACGATATTGTAACATCGGTACAGGAGTGGCAGATTTACCTGGTGGGATTTATTCCGGTGTTTTCCGGCGCCATGATAAGCTGCGGCCAGATTACCCAGGCAGCAGTGTATAGCGGTATGTTTTTAGGAATGGCTGCATTTTCCGCTCAGCTGATTTCTCAAGCAGCACTTCCGTTGCTTCAGGTGTATCTGGCCCTTAATACCGCCGGGGGCATTTTTGGCATTCCCGGGCTGCCCCAAGCCTGCCAGATTCTTCACAAGGGTGTAAAATGGGCACTTACACTACTTTGCACCGCATTTACCGGTGTATTGGGGCTGCAAACCGTTCTGGCACAAGGTGCCGATGAACTTACCCTTCGTACCGGTAAGCTGCTCACCAGCGGCATTCCGGTGGTAGGAACCGTTGCATCTCAGGCCATGGGGAGTGTGCTCAGTGGATTAAAGGTATTGAAGGGTTCTTTGGGGTTTGCAGCCATAGCCTTTTTGGTGATTCAGTTTGCACCGGTATTTGTTCAGAGTCTGGGGTATTATTTTGCTTACACCGGCGGCGCTGCGGTGGCAAAAGCCATTGATTTGCCCAAGGCTTCTCAAATTTTAGATGGGATGAGCCAGGCGGTGGCACTTTGTCTTTCCTTTTTAATCTTCTTTTTTATGTTGATCGTGTTGGCAACTGCTTTAATGGTCTTAATGGGAGGGGGAGGTTAGGTGAAACACTGGGCCATGACGGTATGCGTGTGCTGTATTGTGGCAGGGGGACTTTCCATGCTTTTGCCTAAAAAAGAGTACACAAAAAGCATAAAGACAGTACTGGCGCTATATATTTTAGTATCAGCCATTCAGCCTGTATCCTGGCAGCTGGAAGATTGGACTGGTTTTACCAGCCAAAGTGCTGCGCTGCAACCGATTGATTTGCAGCCCTATACCCAGCAGCTGGAGCAGCAGGCGCTGCAATCTCAGTTGGAACAACTGCTGGAACAGCAAGGACTGACAGCTCAGGTATCCGTGAACAGTATGGATCCGCTTTCCATCACTGTTTGGCCGCAAACTGAAAGGAAAGGGGAGGTGTTGAACGCCGTTCAACAGGCATTGGCTGGAATGGGAAGCGTGGAAGTGTTGCTGGAGGAAACCAATGGAGCATGATTTGTTTAAAAAGCTAACCAATCCCGCCTCCTGGAACAGAAGCAGTCTGTTGTTTTTTGCTGGAATTCTAGGTGTTTTTTTGTTGCTTGGAGGCAGTCACCTTCCAAACATTCAAAGCAAGAGTGAATCGGATGCGGTGGTTCAAAACAGCACGGATCAAGAGGTTTACACCCAGCAGCTGGAGCAAAAGCTCACCCGCTTGCTAAGTAAGATTGCAGGAGCAGGGGAGATACAAGTGGCTGTAACACTGGAAAGCAGCAGTCAAACGGTTTATGCCTTGGACGAAAAAAGTCAGCAGCAAACTGGAAGCCAGGAGTATGAACACATTTTACTGGAAGCAGATGGAAGGCAGCAGGCTTTGGTGGAAATGGTGTGGGAACCTGAAATTCGCGGCATTGCAGTGGTATGCCAGGGAGCGCAGGATGTGCGGGTGCAAACCCAAATTACCGAGGCCATCTCAGTACTTACCGGAGTATCGGCCAATCGAATCAGCATTGCAACAATGAGCTAAACGGAGGGAACAAGATGAAATCCAAAAAAGCAAGCCAGAAAATGACCTTTGTAACCCTGGCAGTGGCACTGGGTGCTGCGGTGTACCTGAACTGGGAGTACGCCAAAAGTACCGATACACTGCCGGTGGATGTGCCGGTGTTAGAAACAGCCGCTGTTCAACAGGAAGATACTCAGGCGGAAAACACCTCGCTGGTTTTGGATGCCCTGCCCACCAATGGGGAGATGGACGCCACCGAATCGGCCGATAAGAACTACGGGGAAGCCCAGCTGGTTAGCGTAAGCGAGCCTACGGGTACGCAGTTTTTTGAACAGGCAAGACTCTCCCGCACAAAAAGCAGGGATGAAGCACTGGATACCCTGCAAAAGAGCCTGAAAAACGCCAAGCTTACAGATGAAGAAAAGGAAAGCCTTACCGCTGCCCTCAGCCAGACGCTGGCCAGCATGACAGCGGAAAGCGATATCGAAGCACTGGTGAAAGCAAAGGGCTTTGTGGATTGCGTGGCATTTTTGCAGGACGGCAAAGCCAATATTACGGTTATGACTACAAGCGACGGACTGAATTCCAGCGAGGTAGCTCAAATTCGGGATATTGTAGTAAGTAAATCTGCGGTTGAACCCCAGAATATTACCATTGTGGAAGTAAAATAGCTTGTAGAATGCACAAAAAAGTGGTATAATGTGCCCACTGGTATATTGTGTTACAAGCATCCCCGGCGGTGTGGGTTAATTCACCGCCGGGTTCTGTGTGAAGGGTAAAGCTCACTTTGCACAGCAATCTAGCTTTGGGAGGTTTCAAAATATGGAAGTTTCAAATTCCGTAGTAAACGGCAGCTTGCAGATTTCCAGCGAGGTAATTGCAAAAATCGCTCGGTTGGCAGCCCTCGAAATCGATGGCGTAAAAGATGTATGCGCTGGCACCGCCGGGGTCAAGGGGCTTCTGGGTCGTGTGGCGCCTCAAAAGCATGTTTGTGTGGAGCTGCTGGAGGATGTGGCTGAAATCACCGTTCACCTTCAGGTGTTGTATGGCAGCAAAATCCCCACCGTTTGCGAAAAAGTACAGCAGAGTGTAAAAAATGCTGTGCAAAATATGACCAGCATTACTGTATCTCGGGTAAACATTGTTGTTTCCGGCGTACAGGTACAGCCCGAAACCATCGAACCTCAGCAAGCATAACAAAAAAGCAAGAGCCCTCCCGCTGTTGGCCGTTGTAGCTTAGCAGGAGGGCTGTTGGTTGTGAAAGGATACCTATGGAGAAGTTGAACCGAAGAACCGCACGCGAAAACGCATTTTTTGCAGCATTTGCTGCCACCTTTGATTACGCAATGCCCGAAGAAGTGATTGCCATTCACAACGAGCAGGGCGAAATTGTAGTGGACGAGTTTGGCAAAAAGCTGATTGAATCTTACTACGAGCACAGCGCCGAGGTGAATGATATCATCAAGGCCCATCTGCGGGATTGGACCATTGACCGGATTCCCCGTGTAAGCCTGACCATTCTGCGGCTGGCTCTTAGCGAGATGCTCTACGCCGAGGAGCGTTTGCCCAGTGTGGCGATTAACGAAGCGGTGGAACTGACCAAGAAATTTGGCGGAGAAGACGACTATCAGTTCGTAAATGGCCTGCTTGGCTCTGTGGTGCGCGAACTGGGCCTGGCAGATGCCGATTCTGCTGAACAGGCATAACATATGTATATACTGGGGATTGATACCAGTAACTATGCAACCTCTTTGGCCGTGTACGACGCAGTTGCCAAAGAGGTTGTTTGCGATAAAAAACGCTTTTTGCCAGTAAAGCAAGGGCAGCTTGGGCTGCGCCAGAGCGATGCATTGTTTCACCACACAGTAGCATTGCCGGAACTTTTAAAGGAATTAGCCCAACAGGTGGACCTAAGCAAGGTGCAAGCTGTGGGCGTTTCGGTAAAACCAAGGCAGGTAGAAGGTTCCTATATGCCCTGCTTTCTGGCTGGACAGGCTGCTGCCGTGTCCTTTTGCGCATCTCGCAATCTTCCTATGATTGCAACCAGTCACCAACAAGGCCATGTGGCTGCTGCTTTGCTGGCAGCTGACGATACACTCATGACCAAGAAATGCCTGGTGTTCCATGTGTCGGGGGGCACCACGGATTTGCTTTTGTGCGATGGTATTCATAGCATCCAGTGCATTGGCACCAGCACGGATTTATACGCCGGCCAGGCAGTGGACCGCTTAGGTGTTCATTTGGGATTTGCATTCCCGGCGGGTGTTCAAGTTAGCGAAAAAGCTGCTGAATGCACCGAGGAAATCTCTCCCAAAAGCAGCGTGAAAGGTATGCAGTGCAGCCTTTCCGGCTTGCAAAATCAGTGCGAAGCGTTACTCAAACAGGGGAAAAGCGAGGCATTTGTGTGCCGCTATTGCTTGCTTTGTGTAGCACAAACTGCCATCAAAATGGTAAAAGCTGCCCAAAAAGAGCATCCTGGCTTGCCGATTGTCTTTGCTGGCGGTGTAATGAGCAGTGACATTATCCGTCCCTATGTGCAAAAACACCTGCCGGGCGCAATGTTTGTGCCTGCCCGTTTTTCCAGCGATAACGCCATCGGAGTGGCTCGTATTGCTGCACTGGAGGTACTTCATGGCTGAAATATATAGTGTTACAGCTTTAAATCGTCATGTGCGCTCGCTGTTGGACAGCGATCCGTTTTTAAACAGCATTGCCTTAAAAGGAGAAATCGCCAACTTTGTGCACCACTATAAGAGTGGTCACTTTTACTTTACACTGCGTGATGAATCCTCCAGTGTAAAGGCGGTGATGTTCCGGCAGGAGGCAGGGCGGCTAGCCTTTAAACCCCAGGATGGTATGCGAGTCATTGTGCGATGCCGGGTTAGCCTGTACGAGGGCACTGGAAGTTTTCAGGTTTATGTATCGGATATCTTCCCCGATGGTTTGGGTTCTGCCCAGCTGGCCTTTGAGCAGCTCAAGCAACGCTTGCAGCAGGAAGGTTTATTCCAGATGCAGCACAAGCAGCCAATTCCGCAGCGCCCCGGCGTGATTGGAGTTGTCACCAGTGCTACCGGTGCCGCCTTGCAGGATATTCGCAATGTGCTCCAGCGTCGTTGGCCGGTTGCAAAATTGGTTTTGGCTGCCGTTAATGTTCAAGGCGAAAAGGCCGCCCAGGAAATTGCTGCCGGCATTCGGCTGCTGGACCAAGACCCTCGTGTGGAGGTTATTTTGGTAGCACGGGGCGGTGGAAGCAGGGAAGATCTGTGGGTGTTTAACGATGAGGGTATTGCTCGTGCTGCATTCGCCTGCAAAACACCGCTGATTTCTGCGGTGGGCCATGAAATCGATGTTTCTATTTTGGATTTCGTGGCTGATTTGCGTGCCCCAACGCCCTCTGCTGCTGCGGAGCTGGCAACGCCGGACAAACGGGCCGAACTTGAAAAAATCATGAATATTTCTACGAATATACAGCAGAATATTCAAGCTCGGCTTGAAATGTGTTATAATAGATTTGAGCAGCTGAACAACAAGCGGCAATCCATCACACCTGGTACTCTATGCCAACCTCGGCAACAGGTTTTGCAGCAGCAGCAGCAAAGACTGCAAAACACCGTAGCGCATTTGCTGGAACAAAGTGCATTGCAGCTACAACACCGTGCTGCTTTGGCACATTCTTTAAGTCCTTATCAGGTGCTTGCCCGTGGATACGGCATTCCTACAACTGTAAAGGGAAAAAGCCTTACAGTAGATGAAATTAAAGAAAAACAGCGATTTTATCTGCAAGGATACCAGCAAAAAGTTCTCTGCTATGCCGAACAAGTGGAAGAAATCGAGGAAACTCCATGAAAAAGCCTAAAAACTATGAAGAGGGAATTCAGCAGCTGGACCAACTGTTGGAACAGCTGGCGGATCCCAGCACGCCACTGGATAAAGCTATTAAGCTTTACAGTGATACAGCTAGTCTGGTGGAATTTTGCACCCAAACTTTGGAGCAAGCCAGGCTGGAAATGGAAACGATCTCTGTAAAGTTAAACGGCCTTACAGAGAAAAAAACGCTCAATGAAGCCATTGAAGCCCGAGAGGAGGATATCCTTGCATGAATTACAAAGAACAATATGCAGCGTACCTTCAGCGGTTTGAGCAGGACCTTCAAATTGTTTGTGAGGAATATCTGCCCCAGTCCTCCCAAGTCAGCCAGGCTGCACGATACAGTTTGCTGGCAGGTGGAAAGCGCATTCGGGCTATTTTGTGCATGGCCAGCTGTGAGATGCTGGGTGGTGATGTGGCGGCAGCCAGCCGCTTTGCCTGTGCGGTGGAAATGCTCCACTGCTTTTCGCTGATTCACGATGATTTGCCCTGTATGGACGATGACGATTACCGTCGGGGCAAGCCTTCCTGTCATAAAGCCTATGGCGAAGCGCAGGCGCTCCTGGCAGGAGATGCACTTCTCACCGAAGCGTTTGAGGTCATTGCCGAAACACAAGCCACCCCAGAGTCCCGCATCGAGGCTGTTCGTCAGCTGTCCTTGGGAGGTGGCAGCCGAGGCATGATTTTGGGCCAGGAACTGGACATGGCGTTTGAAAACCAGGTGCCAGATGAAACGCAGCTGCGTATGATTCATAAAAATAAAACAGGTGCTCTGATCAACGCTGCGGTGCAGATGGGCCTGTGTGCAGCACCTGCTACACAGCAAGACCGTCATCTTTTAGAGCAATATGCCTTTGGCATTGGCCTTGTGTTCCAAATCGTGGATGATGTACTGGATATCACCTCCACCAGCGAGGAACTTGGAAAGCCGGTGGGCAGTGACCTGGAAAATGGCAAGGTTACCTTTGCATCCCTTTACGGCCCTCAAAAAGCCATGGAACTGGCTCGAGACCTCAACGAGAAGGTATGCACTGCCTTGGAACAGCAGTATGGCCCTGCGGCAGAATTTCTGGTAGAATTGGCTCGTCAGCTGGTAGATCGCCGGAACTGATATCTTAAGGAAGGAACTTCACAATGATCGCATTTTTCAAAGAGATGTACCAGTGGAATTTTCTGCTGAGCATTCCTCTTACAGGCTGGTTGGTGGCACAGGTGTTAAAGACCATCATCAACGGTATTTTGATGGGGAAGTTTGATGTGGAGCGGATGTGGGGCGCTGGCGGTATGCCCAGTGCACACTCTGCAACAGTGTGTGCGCTGGTTGTTGCGGCGCTGCGCCTGGAGGGAACGCATTCTCCCATCTTTGCCATTACGGTTGTGCTGGCTGTCATTGTTATGTACGATGCCATGGGAGTGCGCCGGGAAGCCGGAGAACAAGCGAAAATTTTGAACCATCTGCTTACCAACTGGATGGACGAAGAAGCCAAACGCACACCCATTTTGGGCGATAAAAAATTAAAGGAAATGGTTGGGCATACCCCCTTTGAAGTTTTGGGTGGGGCCCTTTTGGGTACCGTAATCGGCGCCTTGATCCCAATCATGTAAATAAAGAGGAACAATGCTATGAACTACCCATTGCTGGAACGGATGAAAGATTCGAAGGCATTAAAAAGTCTCTCCAGCCAGGAACTGGAGACTTTATGCCATGAGATTCGGTCCTTTCTGATTGAAAGCGTGTCCAAAACCGGCGGTCATCTTTCGTCAAACCTGGGCACCATCGAACTTACGGTAGCGATTCATCGGGTGTTTCAGACCCCACAGGATAAAATTGTTTTTGATGTAGGACATCAATGCTATACACACAAACTGCTCACCGGACGCAAAGACGGCTTTGAACGCCTTCGCAAGCTGAACGGTTTGTCTGGGTTTCCTGCGCCCTCCGAAAGCGTTCATGATGCCTTTATTGCTGGCCATGGCAATACAGCACTTTCCGTTGCCATTGGTATGGCGAGGGCAAAAAAACTCAAAAATGAGCCTGGCAAGGTGATTGCAATTATCGGAGATGGTGCCTTTACCGGCGGCATGGTCTATGAGGGTATGAACAACATTGATACCCTGAACAACCTGATTGTCATTTTAAATGATAACAAGATGTCCATTTCTAAAAATGTCGGTTCCTTGTCCCGTCATTTAACCATTCTGCGCACCAATCCAGAGTACAATAAAGCTAAGGCAAATACCGAATCCCTTTTGTCGGCTATTCCTTTGGTAGGAAATCCTTTGATTCATCTGCTGCAAGGAGGCAAAATGCTGCTGCGCAGAGGTATTTATGATTCTACTTTATTTGAGGAGATGGGATTTCAATACCTGGGGCCGGTGGATGGGCACGACATCCAAAAGCTGTGTGCTTTGTTCCAAAACCTTCAGCGTCAGGTAGCACCGGTTATTGTGCATGCTGTTACCGTTAAGGGAAAAGGGTTTAAACCTGCCGAAGAAAACCCTGGTGAATTCCACGGTGTTTCGTCTTTTGACCCCAGCCAGATTACAGATCCGGATGTGTCGCCTGCTGCATCTTTTTCTACAGTATTTGGCACCCATCTTTGTGAACTGGCGCAAACCCGCAGCCATGTGTGTGCCATCACTGCTGCCATGAAATATGGCACCGGTCTCCAGTATTTTTACCGGCAATTTCCGGAGCGCTTTTTTGATGTGGGCATGGCTGAACAGCATGCAGTTACCTTTGCCGGAGGGTTGGCCAGCCAGGGGATTCTTCCGGTGGTGGCTATTTATTCCACTTTTTTGCAGCGGTCCTATGACCAGATGATTCACGATGTGAAGCTTATGGAGCTGGATGTTGTATTTGCAGTGGATCGGGCTGGGTTTGTTCCTGGAGATGGGGAGACTCACCAGGGAATTCACGATCCCGCCTATTTTCGGCAGATTGGTATTCCGGTATACGCCCCCTGCAACTACGATGAGTTGCGCTATTGGATGGAGCAGCTATTGGATCACTGCAAAGGCCCCAGAGCTATACGCTATGCTCGTGGTGCACAGCCGGACGCTGTGGCCACTCTCGGTTGCAGCAAGCAACTGTATGATGTCTATCCTTCCAAGGGAGATGCGTCCATCGCATTGGTCACCTATGGTGCCACCGTTGCCGATGTATTTCAGGCTCAGGATCTTTTGGCGCAAGATGGAATGCAAGCGGATGTGTTTAAACTGGTACGCATTCATCCTTTGCCAGAAGATTTTTGCCAGCAGCTCACACGCTATCGCACCATTGTGTTTGTGGAGGAATGCGTTCGTGCAGGCGGCATTGGTGAAGCATTCAAGGCGGCCCTTGCCGAGTTCAAATGGACCGGCTCCTTTATTCACAAGGCTGTGGATTATGCAGGGCAGGTGCCTCATGCATCGGTGCCGGAAATTAAGCAAGTCCTGGGTTTGGATGCCCAGGGTATTATCCGTGATATAAGAGGAACAGTATCTTGAAGATTCGTTTGGACCAATACTTGTGTCAGAATGGTTTGGCACAAAGCAGAGAGCGGGCAAAAGCTCTCATCATGTCTGGCATCGTATTTGTTAACGAGCAAAAATCCGACAAGGCAGGGGAGATGATTTCCTCTGATGCCAAGGTGGAGGTACGGGGCCATGACATCGGTTATGTCAGCCGGGGCGGTTTAAAACTAGAGAAAGCCATGAAGGCTTTTCCTTTAAGCCCCAACGGTAAGGTTTGTATGGATATCGGCGCTTCTACCGGCGGTTTTACCGATTGTATGCTCCAGAATGGTGCGGTGAAGGTATACGCTGTGGATGTGGGATATGGTCAGCTGGCCTGGAAACTGCGCACTGATAGCCGCGTGGTCAATATGGAGCGCACAAACATCCGACATGTTACCCCTGATATGCTGGAGGAACCTGTTGAGTTTTTCAGCGTGGATGTTTCTTTTATTTCATTGAAACATATTTTTCCCGTAGCACAGCGGGTAAGTAAGCCGGGCGCTATGGGCGTTTGCCTGGTAAAACCTCAGTTTGAAGCAGGCAAAGAAAAAGTGGGTAAAAAAGGTGTTGTGCGAGAAGCCAGCACCCACCGGGAGGTTATTTTGCAGGCAGCTGCCTATGCTGTGGAACAAGGCTTTTCGGTAAAGGGGTTGGATTATTCTCCCATCAAGGGTCCTGAAGGCAACATTGAGTTTTTGATGTTTGTTCAAAAGGAAGAAAATCCCCAGCCCATTCAGCAAGAGTGGGTGCAACAGGTGGTGGATGCTGCACACCAGCAGCTGGATGTATAACTACTGCTCTGAATGTTGCAATTAAATATGTAAGAAGGACGGGTGATTTCCAGCATGATGGTGTATATTGTGCCCAATACCACAAAGCCACGGGCTGTTCCGGTAGCGTTGCAAGCCATCGACATCCTGCAAGCGGCCGGTGCTGGTGTAATTCTGGACCCCATGTTTCAGCCAGTCTATCAAAACGATTCGGTAAACTATTTTTCCACTTCAAAGGCGCTGGCATTGTGTGACGCTGTCATTACAGTGGGCGGCGATGGCACCATTCTGCACACTGCAAAGCAGTGTATACACCAGCAGAAACCCATTTTGGGCATCAACCTGGGGCGCACAGGTTTTTTGGCTACCTGCGAAGTAAATGAAATGGAACAAAAACTCGCAGCTCTCGCAAAAAAGAAGTTTCAGCTAGACCGACGAATGCTGCTGAGTGTTACCGTCGATGGCCTTCAGCAGGAGCCAAAAACTGCTTTGAATGATGTGGTAATTTACAAGGGCACCCGTTTGCAAACCATTGATTTCAGCGTTTATTGTGATGATATTCTGGTAAATCACTGTTCGGGCGACGGCATTATTTTGGCAACGCCCACCGGCTCCACCGCTTACTCGCTTTCAGCGGGCGGGCCCATTTTGGATACGCATATCCAAGGCATCGTAGTAAGTACTATCTGTGCGCACAGCTTGCGTCAACCTTCCATGGTTTTTGCGGCAGACCGGCGCTTGCGTATTCAAGTAGACACCCGAGGGCGCAATGATGTGTATTTAAGCACAGACGGAGAGCCGGAACAAACTTTAACAAACCCCTGTAGTGTACAGGTAGAGTTGCTAAAGCAGTGCATCGATTTGATTACCTTTAATCCGGCTGATCAATTTGACGCAATCGATAAAAAACTGAGAGGGAGGTAAATGATTTTGAAAGATGAACGCCACAAAAAAATTCTGGAGCTTATCAAACAGCATCCTATCGACCGACAGGAAGATTTGCTTCAGCATCTGAACAAGGCAGGCTTCTCAGTTACTCAGGCTACTGTATCCCGTGATATCCGGGATTTAAACTTGGTAAAGGTTTCTACCGGAGCGGGCAGTTACCGCTATGTATCTGCTGTTAGCGCAGGTGGCCAGCCTATTCACTCTCAAAGTCGTTTTGAGATGATTTTTCGTGAATCCGTACTGAAAGCGGACTATGCAGGGCACACCGTTTTGGTAAAATGCTTTTCGGGTATGGCCAACGCCGCCTGCGAACTGTTTGATTCCATGGAATGGGACTGTGAAGTGGTTGGCACGCTGTCTGGTGATGATACATTCCTGATTCTAATGAGAACAGAAGCTGATGCCCTTGCTCTATGTCAGCGGCTGTCGCAATACATTACTAAGCACTAACGAGTAAAAGGAGGGCGGGTTAGCTGCAATGCTTACCACACTCAGAATTGAAAATGTAGCCGTTATCGAAAAGGTTACCGTTCAGTTTACAGCTGGCCTGAATGTGCTCACCGGTGAAACTGGTGCGGGTAAATCCATTCTGATTGACTCGATCAGTGCGATTCTGGGCAACCGCATCAGTCGGGATTTGGTTCGTACAGGTACATCTAAGGCTTGCATTTGGGCTACATTTGACCAACTGCCCAAGCAGATTAAAATGCAATTGGAGCAAGCGGGCTATGATGCAGGCGAAGAACTGTTGATTTATAGGGAAATCACAGCAGATGGAAAAAGCAGCTGCCGGATTAATGGTATGCCTGCTACTGCTGCAATTTTGCGGGAGCTTTCCACCGGATTGATTAACATTCATGGCCAACATGATAGTCAAAGCCTAACTGACCCTGCCAAACATCTGGGCATTATTGATGCCTTTGCGCAAAACCAGCTGGAATTCAACGCCTATCGAAAAGTATATAAAGAGCTGGTGGCGGTAAAACGCCAGGCAGATGCTTTAATGCTGGGAGAGGCCGAAAAGCAACGCCGTATGGAGGAGCTTCGCTTTCAACTGGAAGAAATCGATGATGCTGCTCTACAAACCGGCGAAGAGGAACGGCTTACAGCCCGCCGCAAAATTGTTACCCATGCACAAACTATTCTGGAACAACTTTCTAACGCTCATAATGCCTTAGCTGGTGGCGATGAATTTAGCGGTGCGGCAGATATGCTGGGAGATGCCAGCGGTTGTATGGAACAAGCAGCTGCTTTGGATGAATCGCTCCAGCCTTTGCAAGAAAAACTGGCAGACCTATACTATAACACACGGGAACTGGCGGTAGATCTGGCCGCCCGCTTTGAGGAATATGGATTTGACCCCGCAGAATTGAACCATTTGGAAGAACGGCTGGATACCATCTATCGATTGCGGCGCAAATACGGTGCCGACACGGTAGATGACCTTCTGCATCTTGCAGAAAAAGCGCGGGAAGAACTGGAGCACATTGAACGGGCAGACGAAACCCTGGAACAGCTAAACCGGCAAAAGCAAGAGTTGTATCAGGAAGCCAAAAAACTGGCCGAAGCCCTTACTCAAAATCGGCTTAAAGCTTTTAGCCGCATGGAAGAACAGCTGGTAGAAGCTTGTACCTTTTTAAATATGCCAGGTGTGCGCTTTGTGTTACAGCACTCCCGTGGTCCTTTGGCAGGTGCCGGACAGGATACCGTGGAATTCTATATCTCCACTAACCCTGGCGAAGCGCCCAAGCCTCTTGCAAAAATTGCATCTGGCGGCGAGCTTTCTCGTATTATGTTGGCACTCAAAAGCGCTTTGGCAGAAAAGGACTCCATTCCCACTGTTATTTACGACGAGATCGATACAGGTGTTTCCGGCCTTGCAGCCAGCCGAATTGGCGAAAAACTGCGGCAGACCTCCAAGGGCCGGCAGGTGCTGTGTATTACCCATACAGCTCAGATTGCTGCATTGGCTACCAGTCATCTGTTAATTCAGAAAAATGTGGATGGCCAGCGCACTTACACTAAAATTCATCCTCTGGACCAAGCGGGTCGTGTACAGGAACTGGCGCGCATTATTTCTGGTGATCACATTACCGAACTGAGCCTGGCTAACGCACGAGAAATGCTTTCCTTATAAGAAGGATACTTGACAAGCAAAGGTCTTTCGGCTATACTAACCAACATAAATGCATAGATGAGAACCAGTAATTCTGCCCCGTGCAGCACAGAGAGCCCCTGGTTGGTGAAAAGGGGAGTGCACAGCAGAACGAATACATCTCGGAGCAGCGGACTGAACTTGGATAAATAGTAGGTTTTGCCGGGGCGCGCCCGTTACAGCGTGTGGAGTGTTTGCATGCACTCCCTGAGGCCTGCTTTTGCGAAAAAGCAGGTAAACAGAGGTGGTACCGCGATGATTCGCCCTCTGCCAATCCGTTGGCAGAGGGCTTTTTTTGCCTTTTGCCCAAACATTAACACAGAAGGAGACTCTGCACATGACTTTGTATGATGAGCTGGTTGCCCGTGGCCTTGTTGCTCAGGTAACCGACGAAGAGGAAATCAAGGATCTGATTAACAATGGTAAGGCAACCTTTTACATTGGCTTTGACCCCACCGCGGACTCTTTGCATGTGGGCCATTTTATGGCGTTGAACCTGATGCGCAGAATGCAGCGTGCAGGCAACCGTCCCATTGCGTTGATTGGTGGCGGCACTGCCATGATTGGTGACCCCTCTGGGCGTACCGATATGCGTACTATGATGACCGAAGAAACCATTGCCCACAACTGTGAATGCTTTAAACAGCAGATGAGTAAATTCATCGACTTTTCCGAAGGCAAAGCGCTGATGGTGAACAACGCTGACTGGCTGATGAAGCTGAACTATGTGGAATTGTTGCGGGAAGTTGGCGCTTGTTTTTCGGTTAATAATATGCTCCGGGCCGAGTGCTACAAGCAACGCATGGAAAAGGGCCTGTCCTTTTTGGAATTCAACTACATGATTATGCAGTCTTACGACTTCTATCATATGTTCCAGAACCTGGATTGCTGCCTGCAATGCGGCGGCGATGACCAGTGGTCTAATATGCTGGGAGGCACCGAGCTGATTCGTAAAAAGCTGGGTAAGAATGCCTATGCTATGACCATCACCTTGCTTCTTACCTCTGAGGGCAAGAAGATGGGTAAAACCCAGAAGGGTGCTGTTTGGCTGGATCCCAACAAAACTTCTCCCTACGAGTTCTACCAATACTGGCGTAACATTGACGACGCCGATGTCCTAAAGTGCCTGCGTATGCTTACCGATGTATCGCTGGAAGAAATTGACCAGATGGAAACTTGGCAGGGCAGTGAGTTGAATAAAGCAAAAGAGTTGCTGGCTTACGAACTTACCAAGCTGGTGCACAACCAGGAGGAAGCCGATAAAGCACAGCAAACTGCTCGGGGCTTGTTTAGTGGTACTGTAGACACAGCCAATATGCCCAGCACTCAGCTGAGCCATGAGCAGCTTGTCGAGGGTAAAATTGGCATTCTGGACTTGTTGGTGGCTTGCAAACTGGCCCCCAGTAAGCGAGAAGCTCGCCAGTTGATTCAGCAGGGAGGCATTCTGCTGGACGGCGAAAAGGTAACCGACCAGCTTTTGGCTGTTACCAGTGAACAACTGACCGATGGCGTGGTTATTAAAAAAGGCAAGAAAATTTACCACCGTGCCACTTTGGACGCATAAGAACACCCTTTAACCTCATGAAAAAGGAGCAGTATTCCAGAGATAAACTGCACCTTGACTGCGGAATAGTATACGACACTATCCAAGGTCAATGTGCAGTTCGATGGAGATACTGCTCCTTTTATTTATAGAATAGATAAGAATAGCCTGCAAAAAATCGTCGCAGCATCGGGCGGCAGCATTTAGCGGGACTCTATAATTCTATGCTTCAAAGTTCATAATTTGTTCATAATTAAAGGGGTGCATTGTGTTATGCTGATAAAGTATTACAACGAAAAGGAGCGTGCTATCTATAATGAACACTCGTCCCGTTGGACCTCGCAGTGAGGCCGATCCCCGGTTTACCTGGGCTCTTTCCGATTTATATTCAAACGATGAAGCATGGCAGAAAGATTTTGACCGTCTTCAGGAAATGGTGCAGTCCTTTGGTGCATTTGCTGGCACTTTGGGGCAGAAGGCCGATGCGTTGCTCGGCTTTTTGCAAGCGCAGGATGATATGGAAAAGGTAGCCAATGTGGTGTTTTCCTATTCTTTCCGTAAAGCCGACCAAGATACCCGGGATGCAGCAAGCCAGGCGCTGAGGCAGAAATCCCAGGATCTTTGGGTACAAATCAACCAAGCTCTTTCCTTTGCAACTCCTGAAATTTTGGCCATTCCGGACGAAACTATGGAGAAGTTCTACCGTGAGCAGCCTAAATTGGAGCAATACCGGCTGGCCTTGACCCGCATCATGCGAAAAAAGGCCCATACGCTTTCGCCGGAAATGGAGCAGCTTCTTTCTGCTGCCGGCCAAATCAGCCAAACTCCTTCCAGCATTTTTAGTATGTTTGATAGTGCAGATGTAACTTTCCCAGACGCAGTGGACAGTCAGGGAAACAAGCACCCTGTAACGCATGGTACTTTTATCTCCTTGCTGGAATCCGATGACCGCAGTCTTCGAAAATCTGCTTTTGAATCTGTTTACGGAGTGTATGGCCGTTTTTCAAACACCCTTGCAGCCATGCTCAATGGGCAGATGAAGCAGCTGCAATTCTATGCGGATTGCCGAAAATATCCTTCTGCTTTGCATGCGGCCTTGGACAAAACTGAGGTACCGGTGGAGATTTATCATAATTTGATTGAAACTGTGCATGCCCACCTGCCTTCCATGCATCGGTATGTGCGTCTTCGCAAAAAGGCTTTGGGTGTAGATAAGCTTCACTACTATGATTTGTACAATCCCATTGTTGCCGATCAGGCTCAAATCATTGATTACGAGCAGGCCAAGCAGATTTCTTTTAAGGCCCTGGCTCCTCTGGGACAGGACTATCTGAATCTGCTGAAGGAAGGCTACGACAATCGTTGGATTGATGTGTACGAAAACATCGGAAAGCGCAGCGGTGCTTATTCTGCCGGGGTTTATGGAAGCCATCCGTTCGTACTTATGAACTATACCGATACCTTGTCGGATGCATTTACACTTGTGCATGAAATGGGGCATGCACTCCATTCTTGCCTCACAAATCGCACCCAGCCAGTGACCTATGCAGACTATGTCATTTTTGTTGCAGAGGTGGCTTCCACCTGCAACGAATCTCTTATGATGCAGTATTTGCTGCAAAACACCACCGATTCTGGCCAGCGTGCTTATCTGGTAAACCATTTTATCAATAAGTTCCGCAGCACTCTTTACCGTCAAACGATGTTTGCTGAATTTGAGCTTTGGTGTAGTGAGCAGGTACGATTGGGTAATGCACTTACTGCAAAAGCCATCTGCGAAAAATACGCACAGCTGAACCACCTGTACTACGGTGAGGATATCGTTGCAGATCCGGAAATTGCCATGGAATGGGCCAGAATCCCGCACTTTTATCGAAACTTCTATGTATACCAATACGCAACTGGTTTTTCTTGTGCTATTGCCCTGTCCCAGCGGATTTTAAAGGAAGGGGAGAGCGCTGTTCGAGATTACCTGAACTTCCTCAGCAGCGGTTGCTGCCAGGACCCTGTTTCACTGCTGAAGGGGGCCGGTGTGGATATTTCTACTCCAAAGCCCATCGAAGATGCGCTTGAACTGTTCGATGAATTGATTGATGAATTGGAGCGCTCCATTTAAATTTTTAATATTTTATCAAATAAAAGCGATAAACCTCTTGCGCTTTATCGGATTATCTGATAAAATTACAACATTCTTTCACATTTAGCTTTTAAGATGCGGTAGCTCTTGTGAAGGAGTACATAATTCAGAAAGGGGTATGAAACAAGAATGAAAATCAAAAAAGTTCTCGCACTTCTTATGGCGGGTATGCTGGCTGTTTCTGCTGCGGCCTGTGGCCAGAGCGGCGCTGTTACCAACAACAGCAGTGCTTCTGGTGCATCCAGCGATTCCACTGCACAGACGGTTGTCAGCGAGCGTCCCACCACTCCGACTGGCCAGCTGGTCATCGGCTCTACAACAGATTTGGAGGCTGACTTTTACGACACCAGCTTCAACAACTCTGCAACCAACTACAAAATGTATAGCCTGATCCACGGTCTCGGCGCTGTGACCCAGACTAAGGAAGGCGACTTCACTTACAACCCCACTGTGGTAAAGAGCCACGAGGAAGTGGAGAATGCAGACGGTACTAAAACCTACACCGTTACCATCAACGATGGTCTGGTGTGGAGCGATGGTACCCCCATCACCGCTAAGGACTATGTGTTCGCAGTTCTGCTGGAAAGCAGCCCTGAAATGGCTTCTTTGGATGGCTATCCCTCTCAGGCTGGTTACTCCTATGTAGGCTACGATGAGTTCCTGGCAGGCGAGACCAAGGCATTTGCCGGTGTACATCTGGTAGATGACATGACCTACTCTGTTACCGTTAAGGCAGAGGAGCTGCCCTACCACTACGATATCCTGAACGCAGGCCTGGCACCTCGGCCCATGTTTGTAATCGCTCCCGAGTGTGATGTGGAAGACACCGAAAACGGCGCTACCATCACCGGCGATTTCACTGCCGAGCTGCTGCAGAAGACCATCAACGATCCCACCACTGGTTACCGTTACAACCCCACTGTGGTTTGCGGTCCCTACCTGTTTGAGTCCTACGACGCTAACAGCCGTCAGGGTACCTTCGTGGTGAACCCCAACTACGCTGGCGATTACCGCGGTGTAAAGCCCGTAATCGAGAAAATCATCATCAAGACTGTTAAGTCTGACACCATGATGAACGAGCTGGCAGCTGGTTCCGTAGACCTGCTGTTCCAGACCAGCGGCGCTGACACCATCAATGTGGGCCTGGATCTGGTTGAAGAAGGCAAAGCCGCCAAGAACAGCTTCTTCCGTAACGGTTACGGCAAGGTTCAGTTCGATTGCAGCCAGTTCCCCACCGATTCTGCCAGCGTTCGTCAGGCTATTGCATACTGCCTGGATCGCAATGAGTTTGTTCGTCAGTACAGCGGCGGCTATGCCTCTGTTGTAAACAGCTGGTACGGTCTGGCTCAGTGGGAGTACACCGAGTCCAAGACTTGGCTGGCCGAGAATCTGAACAACTACGAGAAGAATATCGAGACCGCCAAGGAGCTTCTGGCTGCTGATGGCTGGAACAAGAACGCAGATGGTTCTGACTACTCCGGCACCGGTACTCGCTACAAAGAGGTAGATGGCGAACTGAAGCCCCTGGTAATTGAGTGGGCAAACTCCGAAGGCAACCCTGTTTCCGAGCTGTTGGCCACCATGCTGCCCGAAGCAATGAAGGAGGCCGGCATGGAGCTGAAGCCCACCACCATGGACTTCCCCACCTTGCTGAACGCCATCAAGCACAAGAGCGACAAGGTGTACAATATGTACAACCTGGCTACCGGCTTTGCTGCTGCATCCTCTCCCTGGTATGCTTTCAGCAGCGATCCTGCTTGGATGACCGGCGGTTTCAACACCAACTACATTGCTGACGAGCAACTGTCCACCATTGCTACCAATATGAAGGCAATTCCCTTCGAAGATAAGGAAGCCTGGCTGGAAAGCTGGCAGCAGCTGATCAAGCGTTGGAACGAACTGATGCCCGATGTGCCCCTGTACTCCGATGAGTACTACGATTTCTTCAGCACCAAGCTTCAGGGCTGGGAAAGCAATGCAATTTGGGATTGGTCCTCCGCTGTGCTGGACGCCTGGGTTGTAGAGTAATGGTATAAAACCAAATAGGCGGAATCCCTGCATTAAAGATGGGGTTCCGCCATTTTTGGGTATTTAAAATAAAGAAATGGAGGTAACAAAAATGGGTAAAGCACAGTACCTTTTAAAACGATTACTCTACATCATTTTTGTGTTTTTTATCATTTCCATCATCATGTTTTTCATCTATAAGATGATGCCCGGTGACCCCGTAGAGCTGATGATTGGAGACAGCAAAGCCAACATGAAGCCGGATGCGTATCAGGCGCTATACGACCGTACAGCGGCAATGTTGAATCTGGATAAACCGTTGCCCTTCCAATACACCAGTTGGATTACCAATATGCTCACCGGTCAGTTCGGCTACTCGATTCAGTACAAGAAGCCTGTCATCCAGGTAATTGGTACTCCCATGAGCAACACTGTACTGCTCAACCTCTTTTCCATGATTGTGGTATTTAGCATTGCCATTCCCTTGGGAATTATCACTGCTGTACGCAAAAATGGCTGGTTCGATAAAACGGTACAGGTTTTGACCATTGTAGGTTACAGCATTCCCAGTTTTATTATTGCACTGCTTGCAATTTTTTTGTTTGCAGTAAAAATTCCAATCTTTCCTATCAGTGGCGTAAAGACTGCTGGTCTGGATGCCACAGGAATACAGGCAGTTTTGGACAAGGTCTGGCACATGGCTTTGCCGGTGCTGGTTATGTCCGTTTCCGGTATTGGCGGCATCACTCGTTATGTGCGTGCAGCCATGATTGATGTACTTCGCATGGACTACATTAAAACTGCCCGGGCCAAAGGTTTGACCGAAAAGGTAGTTATTTACATCCATGCATTCCGCAATGCGATGATTCCCATTGTTACCATTACCACCTGGTGGATTATTGGTTTGTTTGGCGGTTCTCTGGTAATTGAGTCCGTGTTCTTGTGGCCTGGTTTGGGCAAAATGCTCATCGACGGCCTGATGACGCGTGACTTCGCACTGGTGCTCACCATTCAGATGTTTTATGTAATTCTTTCTTTGGTAGGAAATGTAATCATGGATATTGCCTACACCTTGGTGGATCCTCGTGTCCGCCTGGAAAACTAAAAAGGAGGAGCAACAATGGCGAATCAAAAAAAGAGGCCCGAAAAGCGCAAACGCTCCACGGCTCAGATGAGTGCTCAGCGTGTGCTGCTGGGTGGTTTACCGCAAGAAGAAGACGATTTGCAGCAAAGCCCGCTGCAAATGGTCATGCATAGCTTTTGGAAGGATAAAATTGCCATTGCAGGTGTGGTGTGCTTTACTTTTATCTTTGTTTGCTGCATCATCCTGCCGGTATTCTTTCCCATCGACCGCTATTACCAAGATGTAACCCAAGCCAATGTGGCACCGGGTTTTAATATGCTTTCCGTGCCAAATGCACTGAAAAACAATGCCGAGATGATTTCTGTGGGCAGCACATTCTCTGTTGGTATTGATAAAAACGGAAATGTATACGAGTGGGGCACTTTTCCCACCGACAAACTTAAAAAAATCCCCAGTTCTTCTGAGATGGGTAAGTTGACCCAAGTTTCTGCTGGCCTGGACCATGTGCTGGCTGCGAACGAAAACGGACAGGTGATTACCTGGGGCAACGACCGCATGGGTCTTGCCACCATCCCCATGGAACTGCGCACAGGAGGGGAGAGCATAAAGCAGATTTATGCTGGCTATCAGATTTCTCTGGCTCTCACCGAAAGTGGCACCATGTACAACTGGGGCAGCGACTATCTGTTGAACATCATCTATCCGGAGGGTGTTCAGGGTCATATTAAAAAATTTGCAGCATCCACCAACATTGTTATGGTACTGACCGACAAAGGGGAAGTGGTGCCTTTAACAAAGACCGTTTCTGCTTACACTGCCATTCCTGAAGAAATTCAAGGTAAAGTGGTGGACTTCGCCCTCACCGACGAATCTGCAGCAGCTGTTACCGAGGATGGAAAAGTGTATACCTGGGGTAACAATATAAAGAAAACTCTAGAAGTTCCCGAAGAAATTCAGGGTCAAGTGGCCAGCATTTCCGGCGGCCGCTATCATTTCTCCGTCATCCTGAAGGATGGTACCCTGGCTGCTTGGGGCGACAATACGCAAGGCCAAACCTCTGTCCCCAATGTGAACGGCCAAAAGATTACCCGGCTGGATAGTGGATATTATGGCAACTATGCCATTACCGAGAATGGTACTGTAAAGGCATGGGGCCTTAAAGGTTATCTCATGGGCACCGATGGTTTGGGCCGTGATGTATTCCGCCGTCTGCTGCTGGGTGGCCGAATGACCATGACAGTAGGTGCTATCTCGGTTATCATCTCTGCCGCAATCGGTATTACCGTTGGTGGTATTTCTGGCTATAAGGGTGGTAAAGTAGATAACCTTCTGATGCGTTTGGCAGAGGTTGTATCCTCCATTCCGTTCCTGCCTTTTTGCATTATTCTATCCAGTATTTTAGGCAACAGTATCAGCGAATTACAGCGAATTATCTTGATCATGTGTATTTTGGGTCTGCTGTCCTGGCCTGGCATTGCCCGCCTGGTACGCGGCAGCGTGCTGGCAGAGCGTGAGCAGGAATTTGTAACCGCAGCCAAGGCGCTGGGCGTCAAGGAGTTCGGTATTATCTTCCGTCACATCCTGCCCAACATTATCACGGTAATCATCGTAAACGCTACCCTCGACTTTGCAACCTGTATGCTCACCGAATCCTCCCTTTCCTTTATTGGTTTTGGTGTCAGCGAACCCAATGCCACCTGGGGCAATATGCTTACTGGCTCCCAGAATGGTCAGGTAATCGAAAACTACTGGTGGAGATGGGTATTCCCCGCACTGGTACTGGGTATCTGCACCATTAGCATCAACTGCATTGGTGACGGTCTGCGGGAAGCAATCGATCCCAAATCAAAAGAGAGGTGAGTGGCAGTATGAGTTTGCTCGAGGTAAAAAATCTTCATACATTCTTTAACACCAAAAAAGGCATTGTAAAAGCCGTGAATGATGTGACCTACAGCCTGGAAGCAGGCAAGACCCTGGGCATTGTAGGTGAAAGCGGAAGCGGCAAAAGCGTTTCTGCCATGAGCATTATTAAGTTGCTGGATGGCAACGGATATATCGACAGTGGTGAAATTACCTTTAATGGAAAAGATATCCGCAATTGCTCCATGAAAGAGATGCATCATATCCGAGGCAACGAAATTTCTGTAATTTTCCAGGAGCCCATGACCTCCCTTAATCCGGTGTTTACTATTGAGCATCAAATCGGTGAGGTTCTGCGCATCCACCAGAATATGAACAAGAAGCAGGCGAGAGAGCGGGTAATTTCTTTGCTGTCAGATGTGAAAATTCCCAATCCGGAACGCATTGCAAAGCAATTTCCGTTTCAGTTGTCTGGCGGTATGCGTCAGCGTATTATGATTGCCATGGCTCTTGCCTGCAAACCCAAACTTCTGATTGCAGACGAGCCCACCACGGCGCTGGATGTTACGATTCAGGCTCAAATTCTGAAGCTGATGAACGATTTGAAGCACCAGACTGGCACCTCCATTCTGTTCATCACTCATGATTTGGGTGTTATTCATGAAATGGCAGATGATGTGGCGGTTATGTACTGCGGCCAAATTGTAGAAAAAGCGGATGCCAAAACGATTTTCCGCCACCCAGCTTATTCTCACCCTTACACCGAGGGGCTGATGACTTCCATTCCTCGACTGAGCACTCCTCGTGGTCAGCGTCTGGATGCTATCCCTGGTGCTGTGCCTAACCCCTTGTATCTGCCTGAAGGCTGCAAATTTGCACCTCGCTGCAAATACTGCACAGAAAAATGCAAAACCCAGGAACCGGAATTAGTAGAGGTAGAACCGGGGCACCTGATTCGGTGCTTCTACGCAGAAAAGGCGGTGCGAAACAACCATGCAGAATGAAAATCAAAAGGTATTGCTGGAAATCAAGGATGTGAAGCAATATTTTCCTATCAAAAAGACAAAGTTCTTTGAAGAACAGCGGTATGTGCGTGCCAATGATGGTATCAGCATCGATATCTACGAAGGAGAGACTCTGGGCCTGGTAGGCGAATCCGGCTGTGGTAAATCCACCTTCGGACGCACCGTGTTGCAGCTTTACCCTCAAACCCATGGTGACATCGTTTACTATAAGGACGGGAAGGCAATTAATCTGAAGGAGCAATCTGCCGAGGATATGCGCCTTCTTCGCAAAGATCTCCAGTTGATTTTCCAGGATCCGTACTCCTCGCTGAATCCTCGTATGACTGTGGGCCAAATCATCAGCGAAGGACTGGTTTCTCACGGGCTGTTCAAGCGCAATGATCCTGCCTTGCAGGAATATGTGTACGAAATCATGGAAAAGTGTGGCTTGGCTCGTTACATGTACGGCCGCTACCCCCATCAGTTCTCCGGTGGTCAGCGTCAGCGTATTGGTATTGCCCGTAGCTTGGCATTGAAACCTCGTTTTGTGGTTTGTGACGAAGCAGTTTCTGCCCTGGATGTATCCATTCAGTCTCAGATTCTGAACCTGCTTTCCGATTTGAAAGAGCAGGAGAATCTGACCTACCTGTTTATCACGCATGATTTGAGTGTAGTAAAATACATCAGCGATCGCATCGGTGTTATGTATTTGGGTAACATGATGGAGTTGGCCGGTTCCGATGAATTGTTTGCCAACACGCTGCACCCCTACACAGAAGCACTGCTTTCTGCAATTCCTACCACCGAGGAACAACCAGAGCGGGAACGCATTATTCTGGAAGGCGATATTCCCAGCCCGGTGAACCCGCCTTCTGGCTGCAAATTCCATACTCGCTGCCGTTATTGCCAAGATAAGTGCAAAACCGAAGAACCAGAATGGAGAGATATGGGCAACAACCACTATGTCTGCTGCCATTTCCCCCTGAACAACAAGAAGGGATAACATGTTTTTTCATAAAAAAATCAATCGTGTTGTAAACCTAAAAAAAGCCGAACAGCATCTGGAAGAAGAACTGGATGATGTGGAACTGGAAAAAGGGGACCGCTTGGCCATGACTCTTGCCGGGCTGATTGTGTTTCTTCCCATTACATTAGGAATTATGGCGCTTATGTGTTTAGCGCTCTATCTGGTGTTTTTTCGCTTTTTTTAACCGGAATATCCAGGTATAACCCGAAAGGGCATTATTCTGGATTGCGCAGCCGTTAGAATTTTTTGTTTCGCACCCCAATTTCATACCCAAAACAAAAGCCATTGGAAAATATTCCAATGGCTTTTGTTATATGCTATCAAGTTAAAGTTGCCTGTTTTGGGGTATCAACCTAAAAATCTATCCTTGTTGGGATGGATGGATTCTTTGCGCTCAGAGAACCAATAAATCGCCTTCAAAGATGGATAATATTGTTAAGCACCCAACTGTATGGGGGATTTTAATGCAAGGTACCATCCAATACCTGTTGTACCCACCAGGGTTTTTCCACGGTAAAGGTTTTTCCGCTTAATCCGGCCAATTCTTTTGACTCCAAGGCAGGGAAGGTGAGTTTCCAAGCACAAAGAGCCTGATATTTGATTTTCAGTTCCCTGTTAACAGTATTATTGCCATACTTGCTATCGCCTAAAACAGGACAGCGGATACTGGCCATATGTGCCCGTATCTGATGGGTACGCCCTGTAATCAGGTTTACTTCCAGTAGCGCAAGGCGACCGCTTGTATGAATGGTTTTGTAATGCGTTTCCACTGATTTTGCACCAGTTCCTGCTGTGGTGGCGATGTATACCTTGCCTTGTTGAGCGTCCTTATAGAGATATCCGTTCAGAACGGCTTGTGGGGGATTGGGTCGACCAAAGGTCACACAAAGATATTGTTTTTTCAGACGATGCTCTCGAATCAATTTTAGCAACTGTTGTTCGGCAGCTGCGGTTTTTGCAATTATTACAAGGCCGCTGGTGCCAGTGTCCAATCGATGGCATAAGGCAGGAGTATCATCTGTGTCAGGGTTCCATTTATTCTGAAGATATAAGTAGCGCTGAGCCCGATGAATCAGAGTGTCCGCCGTACTATCATCCGCCACGGGTACTCCAGCCGGTTTGTTTACCAGTAATACAAATTCATCCTCATAAATGGGGGTGATTGAATACGAAGTCTGCAAAAACAGAGGCTGCTGCTTTTGTTCATTGCAGCCATACAACATTTCATCCAGTAAAAACAGCTTAATTTCATCTCCGGCGCCAACCCTTGTGGAAAGAGGCTGCTTTTTTCCGTTTACCTTAATCTTGTTTTGACGCAATGCTTTATTCAGTGTTCCAAGGTTTAGGGTGGGGAACTGCTCCATTAGATATTTATCCAGACGCATTGGTTTGTTGTTGCTAGGGTGCAATGATTTCATGAATAGAGCTCCAGTTCTGTTGAGAAATATACTTACGATTGCAATGTTTGCTGTAAAAATTCCGAGGAAATACTCTCATCCAACACGGATTGAATGTATTCCAAACTAAAACCAGGGAAATTAGCCGTTACTCCATGTGATTTCGCCAATTCCTGGGTATAGTCGCTCAGCAGATACAGTCGGATATTGGCATAATCAGAATCGTAATGGTTGATGACGGGAACCAAAATGGGGTTCAGCAACTTTACCTGAATGTCGCCGGATGGATGGGTGGTTTTTTCCATTGTAATGGTAAGAACGGAACCAATCATGGTATCTGCGGAGGACTGAGCATTTAAAAAATTGCCCAGGGAGTATGCCACAAAGGCAGTTCGTCCATCTGCCGCTGTGAGCCATTGTGCATCCTGCACTACATGCGGATGTGTACCAATAATCAAATCCGCTCCCCAATCAGCCAGCTGTTGTGCAAGAACTTGCTGATCAGTAGTTACTTGATGACTACCTTCTACCCCCCAATGAACGCTTACTACTACCACATCGGCCTGATTTCTGGCCAGCTGAATTTGCTTCTGAATCCGTTCGGTTTCGCTTGTGTAAATCAGTTCAGCAGGGGCACCATCCGGAGTGGGAATTCCGTTGGTGTATTGTGTGTAGCCCAGGTAGGCGATGGTGATTCCGTTTACTGTTTGTAGGGGTATTTTACTATCTCCATCCGGAATATTTACCAGGCCACATGTTACCACATCTGATGGCATTGCCTGCCAGAAAGCCAGGGTGTCAACCAACCCCTGCTTTCCTTTGTCGTAAGTATGATTGTTGGAGAGGTTAAACACTCGAAATCCCACATCATAAAGGGTACGCCCCATATCTCCCGGTGTGGAAAAACAGGGGTAACTGCTGGGAGAGAGGGTATCGGTAACCAATGTTTCCTGGTTAATCCAATTCACATCAAACTTTTCGTAAAAAGGGAGTAGATTCTGATAACAATAGGAAAAATCATACCCTTCTTTACCTTGCAGCTCTGCACGCTTTTTCGCTTGTTTGTAAATCCCGTCATGAATCAGATTATCGCCTGTTGCGGAAAATCTGACCGTCTCTACTATGGGTCCAGGAGTGGGTGTAGGGATAGAGGAAGCAGCAGGGAAATCCTTTTGACCAGAGCAACCGCCCAATATGCCCACAACACAAACAGCAACTGCAGCCCAACCAAGAATGCGTACAAAAGCGGATAATTTCATTGAGCATTACCTCCAAACAAATACAATCACAGCAGGGAACGCATCAAATCCTTCATATCATAAAGCCCAGCGGTGCGGCTTGCCACAAAAACTGCTGCATTGATGGCCCCGTTGGCAAATACTGCCCGAGACCCAGCACTGTGAGACAGAGTAATGACCTCATCTGGGCCACAGAACAAAATATCGTGGTCTCCTACGATACTACCTCCTCGCACTGCATGGAGACCGATTTCATGTACATCTCGCTTTTGACGCACATCGTGGCGGTCGTATACATAATGGTAAGAGTGGGAAGCAGCTTTGTTGATTTCATCAGCAAGCAGGAGAGCTGTTCCACTAGGAGCATCTACTTTATTGTGATGGTGCTTTTCGATGATTTCAATATCATAATCTAAGCCCAGTGCCTGAACAGCCTTTTGAGCCAGTTCTGCCAGCAAATTTATACCCATGGACATATTGGCACTTTTAAAAACAGGAATCGTCTGTGAGACAGATTGAATCAAACGCTCACATTCGTCATCCAAACCAGTGGTACACACCACACAGGCCATTTTGTGGGCCTGACAGTAGCGAAGGGCCGCACTGGTAGCTTGGGGAGTGGAAAAATCAATCACCACATCGGCCTCTACATTTAATTCCTCCAAGCTGGCTGCTACAGGAATAGCCCCGCTTTTGGAGGTAATATCCACACCTCCCACAACTTTGCAGTCATTGCGCCGCTCAATCAAATCGCACAGTACCTTGCCCATACGGCCATTGATTCCTTGGATGATAATATTCGTCATTTTTTGCTCTCCTTTCAAAAAACTACCCGGCACATTGCTGTGTCGGGTAGTTTGGTTTTACAATAAACCAGCGTTACGCAAGGCCCGGCGGATTTTTTCCTGATTTTGTTCGGAAGGTTCCACCAAGGGCAAACGGCAGGCACCGGCGCTCCACCCCAACAGATTCATGGCAATCTTAACAGGGCTGGGATTCACATCACAGAACATAGCATTGCACAGTTCCAGCAGTTGCAACTGCATAGTGCAGCTTTCCTGTGTTTTTCCGTCCCACCACAGCCGGCAGAGCTGATGCATCTGAGCCGGAGCCACATTAGCCACAACCGAGATAACACCCTGGCCACCTAAAGACAGCAGGGGAACTACCTGGTCGTCGTTTCCAGAATAGAGAGGAAGCTCCTGCCCGCAAAGCGCAGCAATTTCTGCTACCTGAGAGATATTTCCGCTGGCTTCCTTCAAACCGCAAATCCAAGGATTTTTACTTAATTCCAAAGCAGTTTGGGGATTGATGTTTACACCGGTACGGGAAGGTACATTGTAAATAATAGCCGGCATCTGCACAGAATCCACAATAGCGGTAAAACTTTTTATAAGACCTTCCTGGCTTGTTTTATTGTAATAGGGGGTAACAAGAAGCAGGGCATCGGCACCACGCTCTTTGGCTTCTTTAGACATCATAATGGCGTGAGCTGTGTTATTGGAACCAGTACCTGCGATAACAGGAATACGGCCTGCCACTACTTTAACCACTCGAGAAATACATTCCAGATGTTCAGCATCCTCCAAAGTGGCAGATTCTCCTGTTGTTCCACACACCACAATTGCATCGGTGCCGCTTTCCACATGAAACTCAGCCAATCTTTCCAATTCTTCAAAGTTTACAGTTCCGTCCCCCTGCATGGGGGTAATGAGTGCCACGGCACTACCTGTGAAAATTAGCTTTTTCATGTTGATCATACTCCTTGTTGGGTTTGCGAATTTTAGTCAAAATATCCCTGTGCAGCTAAAAGCTCTGCCAGCAGCACAGCTCCGCCAGCTGCACCGCGCAGCGTATTGTGAGAAAGGCACACGAATTTATAGTCATACTGGCTGTCTTCCCGCAGTCGGCCCACCGAAATTGCCATACCATTTTCCAGATTGCGATCCAGTTTTGCCTGAGGGCGATCTGCTTCCTGGAAATAGTGAATAAATTGTTTGGGTGCACTGGGGAGATTCAGCCGCTGTGCTTCTCCTTGGAACTCTGTCCAGCGCTGCAAAATCTGTTCTTTGCTGGGCTTGTTCTTAAAGCGCACAAACACGGCAGCCATATGCCCATCCGAAACAGGCACACGCAGACACTGTGCAGTGATAGCAGGAGAGGTGGCATGCTGAATAGAATCCTCCGCTACCTGGCCCCACAGCTTGAGGGGTTCCTGCTCACTCTTTTCCTCCTCGCCGCCAATGTAAGGGATACAGTTATCCACCATTTCGGGCCAAGTCTCAAAGGTTTTACCAGCGCCGGAAATTGCCTGATAGGTGCAAACCAGTACATCTTCCAAGCCAAACTCCTCACGCAAAGGATGCAGTGCAGGTACATAGCTTTGCAGAGAGCAATTGGACTTGACTGCAACAAAGCCACGCTTAGTGCCCAATCGATTGCGCTGTGCCTGGATGATTTTAGTATGCTCTGCATTAATCTCAGGAACTACCATAGGAACATCCGGGGTAAAACGATGAGCGCTGTTGTTGGAAACCACCGGACACTCCGCTTTAGCGTAGGCGGTTTCCAGCGCTTTGATTTCCTCTTTATTCATATCCACTGCACAGAACACAAAATCCACACAAGCAGCTACTTCCTCTACACAGGAAGCGTCCTTTACAACCAGTGTTTTTGCCTGTTCCGGCATGGGAGTTTTCATCATCCAACGCTGGCCTACTGCCTCTTCATATGTTTTCCCGGCGGAACGGGGAGAGGCTGCCACCGCACAGAGTTCAAACCAGGGATGCTGCTCCAGCAGGGAAACGAATCTTTGACCTACCATACCAGTGGCACCAACCACGCCTACTCGATACTTCTTCATGACCGCAATCATCCTTTCTAAGACCTATACCCCCTTCAAGCGGGGGATATCCTGCATCAAATCGGCAAATATGGAAAACTAGCTTGAAAACCAACTTGTTATGCCATATAATAAACTAGATTGCATCTGTTTTTTTTATGCCGTTTTATCCTTGTGCGGAAGCAGCGTTCCAATCCCTTTCGTACGGCTGCATAAGGCTTATAATGAAAGGGATAAAGATGCACTAAAACTCCTGGCAAGTTGTAGCAATGCAGTTTACTAAACTATACCATTTGCCGGGTAGTAATGTCAATGTAAAGTGAGACGATCTTGATTCTATGCGTAAGAAAGATTTTTGGTTTGATTTGCCTCAGGAACTGATTGCCCAGCAACCCTGTTTACCCCGCGACGCCGCTCGTTTGATGTGTCTTCACCGGGAGAGCGACGCCATTGAACATCGGACATTCCGCGATTTGATTGATTTGTTGGAAGAAGGGGATTTGCTGGTAGTCAACAACTCCAAAGTTCTGCCTGCCCGCCTAATTGGTTCCAAGGAACATACTGGTGCAGTATGCGAACTACTTCTGCTTCGCCAGGAAAGCCAGGACATCTGGGAATGCCTTGCTAAGCCTGGCAAACGGTTGAAGCCAGGTATGCGTATTCTGTTTGGGGATGGAACCCTTGTTGCAACTATTCTGGAAACCAAGGAAGATGGAAACAAACGGGTAGAATTTCAATATGATACCCAAACACTATACGAAAAATTAGATTCCTTCGGTAAAATGCCCCTTCCTCCATATATCACAGAACAACTGGAAGATCAAAGCCAGTACCAAACTGTTTATGCGAAGGAGCTTGGCAGTGCCGCAGCTCCCACAGCAGGCCTTCATTTCACACCCGAATTAATGGACAGGCTTCAGCAAAAGGGAATACAAATTGCAGAAGTAACCTTGCATGTTGGCCTGGGAACTTTTCGGCCGGTGAAAGAAGATGAAATTACCGATCATTTGATGCATTCTGAATGGTATAGCATTAGTGAGGAAACTGCCGGCAAAATCAATGCAACTAAAAAGGCAGGGCATCGAGTTATTGCTGTGGGAACCACCAGTTGCCGTACGCTGGAATCCGTCGCAGCCAAATACGGCGAAATTCGCCCTTGCAGTGGTGATACCAGTATCTTTTTGTATCCCGGAAAGGAATTCCGCTGCTTGGATGGCTTGATTACCAATTTCCACTTACCCGAAAGTACTCTGATCATGCTGGTCAGTGCATTCTATGGCTACGAGCGTACCATGAAGGCCTATCGGATTGCTGTACAGGAAAAGTACCGCTTTTTCAGTTTTGGTGACGCCATGCTGATCCTCTGATTGTAAGACTATGAAAAAGGAAGGTGTTTTATGCCTTATCGCTTGATTAAAAAAGAAAATAGTGCCCGGCGGGGCGAGTTTGAAACTGTCCACGGAACTGTGCAAACACCCGCATTTATGAATGTTGCTACTGCGGCAGCCATCAAAGGTGGTCTTTCTGCATTTGATCTAGAAGATATCCGCTGTCAGGTCATGTTGTGCAACACCTACCATCTGCACCTGCGCCCTGGTGACAAGTTGGTTGCCGAAATGGGCGGTTTACACAAGTTTACTGGTTGGAAAGGCCCCATTCTAACCGACAGCGGCGGATTTCAGGTGTTCAGCTTATCCAAATTGCGTAAAATCAGTGAAGAAGGCGTAACCTTTAACTCTCACCTGGATGGGCATAAAATCTTTATGGGACCCGAAGAAAGTATGCAGATTCAGGCCAATCTTGGCTCTACAATTGCCATGGCCTTTGATGAGTGTGTGGAGAACCCGGCGGATCATAACTACTCCAAAGCTAGCTGTGACCGTACCGTCCGATGGCTGAAACGCTGCAAAACCGAGTTGGATCGGCTGAAATCCGAAGGAAAAGCCATTAACCCTGACCAAATGCTGTTTGGTATCAATCAGGGTTGCACCTACGAGGATTTGCGGGTGGAGCACATGAAGCAGATTCGAGAGTTGGACTTGGATGGTTATGCCATCGGCGGTTTGGCCGTGGGCGAACCTGCTGAGGATATGTATCGAGTTATCAGTGCGGTAGAGCCCCATATGCCAGCAGACAAAATTCGCTATTTGATGGGTGTAGGCACACCAGGGAATATTATCGAGGCCGTTTCTCGCGGTGTTGATTTGTTCGATTGTGTTATGCCGAGCCGAAACGCCCGCCATGGTCACCTGAATACCTGGAGCGGTGTCATTAATATTAAAAATCTAAAGTATCAGAAGGACGAAGGACCTATTGATGCAGAGTGTGATTGCCCGGTATGCCGGAATTTCAGTCGTTCTTATCTTCGCCATCTGTTTAAAGCCGACGAAATGCTGGGTATGCGACTGGGTGTTATGCATAACCTGTACTTCTACAATCGTCTGATGGAGCGCATTCGCAATGCTTTGGATGAAGGTACTTTCCAGGAGTTCCACGATCGTTATGTAACCTTACTGGATACTCGTATTTAACCTATTGCATCCCAGTGAAAAATCCAGTATACTTACTTAATAATGAATATTTAATACACCGAGAGGAGTTTATTGTATCATGTTTGTTAATTTCCTGAGCACCTCTACCGATGTAGCTGCCATTGGTTCTACTTTCGGCCCCTTAGTAATGCTTGCCGTAATGTTTCTGTTTATGTGGCTGTTTGTATACCGTCCCCAAAAGAAACAGCAGCAAAAGGAAACTGAGATGCGTAACTCTTTGGAGATTGGCGATGAGGTAACCACCATTGGCGGTATTATTGGCCGTGTTGTTGCCATCAAGGAGGATACCTTTGTTTTGGAAACCGGCAGTGACCGTACCAAAATTCGTTTTCGCCGCGCTGCTATTCAGTCTATCGAAAAATTGAACCTGGATTCTTCTGCTGCTAGCCAGAAATAAATAAGAATAGATAGAGCACCTTTCTGCATACCATACAACAAGGCAGGGAGGTGCTTTATTTTATGGAAATGAAACAATACAAACAACAACGCGCAAATAACACCCATCAGCTTGCAGTTTGCATTTTATGGGCGGGCGCACTAGGAATTCTGATAACTTTTTTGTTGCTGCTGGCTGCCGCCTGGATGTTTACCAGGGCCAGACTTCCAATGTGGTCGTACATACCGATTGCAGTTTCGGCAGTGTGTGTTGGAAGTTTCTTCAGCGGTTATATTGTGGCAAACAGGGTGAAGAAAAATGGTCTTTTCTGCGGCTTGTGCTGCGGCATTGTTTTTTTTGTAATTTATCTGATTGCCTCTTTGCTGACAGGGGATTTTGATTATACAGCACTGTTAGGAATTAAGCTTGTAAGTTATAGTTTAGCCGGAAGTTTAGGCGGCCTAATAGGAGTTGCCACTGCGCAAAAAAAGAGACGCATCTAAAAAATGAATCACTTTGCAACGCAGACAAAAGCCCCCTGATGTATTCATTTTCATACATCAGGGGGCTTACTTTAAGTAGCTAAACTAGTGCAACACAATTTAATATTTCTGAAACTGGTCATCTTTTTTAGATTTGCGCATAAAGATAGTAATAAATTAAAGGAGGTAAAATTCAAATGTGGACTTACCGTACTTATAAAAAAACGGTTTCATCTGAAGTTTCAGCACAAGGCCATTCTCCCGATTGCTTTACTGCTTCATCATCCAACACACAAAACAAATCATCGGATGTTTCAACATTCCGGAAGCCTTTTGCAGCCAGTCAAACAGAAGCTTTTAGCAAATCTACCTGGTTTTATGGAAGCCTATTTTACCTGATAGGGCTTTTTATGGGAGGGTTTTTGGCTTCAACCTGCTCAGATTGGTGGTCTTTATACCCTGAGCGCCAGTTAGAATCTTTTTTGAGTCAGATTTCCAACAATCAGTATCTAGCCATTTATGGAGCATACTTCTTGAGCATCTGGATTCATTTGACCATTATATACTGTTTAGCACATTGGACCAATGGCGCATTGCTTCTTTGGCCGGCATTAATATTGCGTGGAGTTGGAATCGGATTATTTTATGCAGCCTCTTATCAACATTTCACTCTGTTGAAGGGATTGCTATTTCAGAGTGCTATTTTTATTTTACCGGAAACCATTTCCATTGGCTTAATTCTATGGGTAGGTATTCCGGCATGGAATCTCTCTCAAACTCTCCATGCTCTCTGTCATCAAAAAGCTATTTCCCGCTTATCTCACTGGAGAAAATTACTTATTACTCGATATAGAACTGCCTCAATCACAGCATTTCTGCCTTGTGTCATTCGACTGCTTGGTGCTTTTGTGATTCATATGTTCTTGTAAATCACGAATTTTCTGGAATTAAGTCCTCCGGCAAAGTTCCTTGCGCCTGACCAGCCTCTTGGGAGGAATGGTCGGAAGTTGACTGCTGTAAAGGCTGCTCATCTCGCCAGGATTCTGCCGGTTTCTTTTGAAATTCCATTTTGGAAAGCGGTGTAGAACTAGCAGCTTTTCGCAATTTTTCGGTATTGATATGGGTATAAATTTCTGTTGTGGATACATGCTCGTGGCCCAGAATTTCCTTTAATTCCAACATATCCACATTGCCGTGTCGATACATCAAGGTTGCTGCTGTATGGCGAAGTTTATGGGGTGAGTAGCCTTTTCCAGAAAGATCAGCGGTTTTTAAGCACTGTTCTACAATCTGTTCCACGCGTCTGGTTCCAATTCGCTTACCTGTGCGCCGGGAGACAAAGAGCGCCTGTGTATCTTTTAAATTAGGTAGTTTTGCACGGGCATCACAATATTGCTGCAAAGCATGAATGCAAGATTGGTTTAGATATACCAGGCGCTCTTTGTTGCCTTTACCAATAATTCTGATTGTGTCCTCCTTAAAATCTGTCAAGTTAATTCCTACCAACTCCACCAAACGCATACCGCAATTTAAAAACAGGGTAATGATGCAGTAATCTCTCTCATAGAAATCTGTTTGAATATTTTTTAACAATTCAATACTTTCTTCCAAAGAAAGATATTTAGGCAGTGCGCGTTTTGTGGTAGGAACAGACACATCTTTAGAGGGGTCATTCTCCAGTCGATTTGATTTGATTGTTAGATAACGAAAAAAACTCTTGATGCTGCTTAGTTTGCGAGCTCTGGCAGCAGGCTCATTGCCACGGGCGTTTTTAAGAAAATACAGATATTCGTAAATTTCGTTTTTAGAAATCGAACCAATAAAGTCAAGATTTAAACTCCGAATATCAATGTCATCAAAGGCAATCGAAGAATCACATAGACGGCGGTATTGAACCATGAAACGAAAAAAAGTGCGCAAATCAATATAATAGGCATTTATGGTTCGCGGAGATCGGTTCAAGATAGCTCCCATATAATTTAAAAAATCCCGAACATCCAGTGGAATGTCATCATAAGGTGCATGCTTGCCAGGTTCTAGTGGATTAATATAAGTACTCATAAAGTTCTCCAACAAAAAAATAAGCTAAACAACAAAAAGAATATTAAAAATCACATCATGCAATTATATAATACGAAAACTAACAGCAAACTCGCAGAAGCGCAAAAATTACGAAAAGCTGAAAAAAGACGGAAAGAGGTCATTTTCGCTTCCCTATATTTCGCTAAATTTTCATTTAGCGAAATAGTATAGCGGATAATTCCCGCTTCCCGCCCCTTCAATTTTGGCCAGTTCTGAATCAGGTTCTATGTTTAATCTATGCGCAACTGAAAATGGAATTTTTCTGCATTTTGAATTCACCATTATTTAATGGCCTGAATTGCGTCACGAATATAATTCACACCCACAAGTTCTAAACCCTCAAAATCTTTCACATCAATGTGGCGCAAACCGTTGCTTGGCACTATAGCTTTTGTAAATCCAATGCGCTGAGCCTCTCGCAACCGATTTTCCAAAAATGTCACATTACGGATTTCTCCTGCAAGACCAACCTCGCCAATGGCTACTGTCTTATCTCCAATCGGTTTATCCATTAACGCAGACGCCATTGCCAGGCACACTGCTAAATCACAGGCTGTTTCGTCCAAATCTAATCCACCGACAATGTTAATGTATACATCAAGATTGCCAAAAAAATAACCGGCTCTTTTTTCCAGCACTGCCAAAAGCAAATTAGTGCGATTAAAATCAAAACCACTGGCAGCTCGTCTGGGTGTACCGAAACCACTTTTGGTAACCAGTGCCTGAACTTCACTTAAAATTGGACGAGTTCCTTCCATAGTACATGCTACACAGTTTCCACTGATTCCAAGCGGGCGCCCATCCAACAGCATTTGAGATGGATTTTCGATTTCTGCCAGCCCTGTTCCTGTCATATCGAACATTCCAATTTCATTGGTAGAGCCATATCGATTTTTTACGCCTCTCAGTACCCTATATGGCAAAGTTTTGTCACCTTCAAAGTAAAGCACAGTATCCACGATATGTTCCATTACTTTGGGACCGGCTATAGCGCCATCCTTGTTTACATGACCTACGATGAAAGTCGGAATTTCACAACTTTTGGCCACGGCAAGTAATCTAGCCGAACACTCTTTTACCTGAGAAACACTTCCTGCAGAAGATGTAATATCTCCGCAATGCATGGTTTGAATGGAATCGATTACCACCAAGTCAGGGCGCATCTGGGTAATTAATGTACAGATGTCATCGATTTCAGTTTCGGCAATGAGACTGATATTATCTTGGTTTACCTGCAACCGGTTGGCCCTCAATTTAATCTGACGAGTAGACTCCTCCCCAGTTACATACAATACATGGTGCTTTCCAGAAATAGCACCACACAACTGCAACAGCAGCGTGGATTTACCCGCTCCTGGCTCGCCGCCTAGCAAAATTACACTGCCTACTACAACGCCGCCACCAAGAACCCGGTCCAGTTCCGTTATACCAGTGACAATACGACTTTTTTCTTCATCTGTACTGATATCGGTCAGCTTGCTTGCTTGTATAGTTAAAGTTCTGTTTACCTGAGATGCCTGTGTAACCTTGCGCACAGAAGAAAGTGATTTTGGCTCTGCCATCACCACATCTTCAGTCATGGTATTCCATTCGCCACAGGATGGGCAGCGCCCCATCCATCTGGGTGAAGTTTCACCGCAGCTGGAACATACATAAATTGTTTTTAATTTTCCTTCTTTCATTATGAATTCCTCTTAGTAGCCAAAAATTCCTTCCAAAGACTCATCATCCAAAACCCAGTCCTGAACCTGAATTATACGGTAATCATTTTTAGTATCCCGTATGTACACTCGCTCTATTCCCGCATTAATAATCATGCGTTTACACATGGAACAACTATTTGCTTTTTCCACATAATCGCCTGTTCCCATATCGATGCCCACTAGGTAAATCTCGCTGCCTAACATCTTATCCCGCGGTGCACTGATAATTGCATTCGCTTCGGCATGAACACTGCGGCACACTTCATAGCGTTCTCCGCGAGGGATATTCAGTTTTTGCCGAATGCACACATTCAGGTCGGTGCAATTTTTTCGACCACGCGGTGCACCAACATATCCGGTAGAAATGACTTCATCATTTTTTACAATAACAGCACCATAATTGCGGCGCAGGCAGGTGCCACGCTGCAAAACCATTTCAGCAAGATCCAAATAATAATTAACTTTATCTCTACGATGCATAATCGATATCTCCTATTTGTTTTGATTAATTTCTGTTATATTATAGCACAAGTTTAAACTAGGCTTATAGATCTACTTATTTACAAACCAATTGTACTACAAAAAAATCCCGGATAACAGGCTTAACCTGAAATCCGGGATTTTAAATAATTGGAGGTGCTGATCAGATTTGAACTGATGAATGAAGGTTTTGCAGACCTTTGCCTTACCACTTGGCCACAGCACCAAAAAATGGAGCGGCTTACGAGGATCGAACTCGCTACCTCCACCTTGGCAAGGTGGCGCTCTACCAGATGAGCTAAAGCCGCACAGTTTGGTGCCTCCGATCGGAATCGAACCAATGACACGGGGATTTTCAGTCCCCTGCTCTACCAACTGAGCTACAGAGGCAAAAAAATGGCGACCCGGATGGGGCTCGAACCCACGACCTCTAGCGTGACAGGCTAGCGTTCTAACCAACTGAACTACCGGGCCACATGGTGGAAGTTACAGGGCTCGAACCTGTGACCCTCTGCTTGTAAGGC
>CALWNE010000057.1 GCA_944382705.1 uncultured Allofournierella sp. | reverse complement strand
TATGCTGCAAGGTCACCCCGATATGAAGGGTACTCCCGGCGTTGATATGAGCACAGGAAGCTTGGGGCAGGGTATTTCTGCTGCGGTTGGTATGGCTGTCGCCGGCAAGCTGGATAAGGCTGACTGGCGCGTATACACCATTTTGGGCGATGGAGAGTTGGAAGAAGGACAAGTGTGGGAAGCTGCCATGTTTGCGGCACACCACAAGCTCGACAACTTAATTGCAGTAGTAGATAACAACAACCTGCAGATTGACGGTCCTGTGGATCAGGTTTGTTCCGTTTACCCGATTGATGAGAAATTTGCAGCATTCGGATGGGCTGTGTTTACTGCTGACGCCCATGACTTTGAAAGTTTGGATGCAGCTTTCCAAGCTGCAAAGCAGGTAGAGGGCAAGCCCGCTGTAATTATTCAAAAGTCCGTAAAGGGCAAGGGCGTATCCTTTATGGAAAACCAGGTAGGTTGGCATGGTAAGGCTCCCAACCAGGAACAGTATGAGCAGGCAATGGCAGAACTGAAGGCGGCCGCCGCAGAATTGGAGAGATAATAGCATGGCAGATGTAAAAAAGATTGCAACCCGAGAGAGTTACGGCCGGGCACTGGCACAGCTTGGTGCCGAAAACGAGCGCATTGTAGTTTTAGATGCTGACCTGGCAGAGTCCACCAAAACCTGCATGTTTGCAGAAAAATTTCCGGAACGGCATTTTGACTGTGGCATCGCAGAAGGCAACATGGCCTCTATTGCAGCGGGTTTGGCAGCAGCTGGCAAAATCCCCTTTTTCTCCAGCTTCGCAATGTTTGCTGCTGGCCGTGCTTATGAGCAGATTCGCAACTCCATTGGATATCCTCACCTGAATGTAAAAATCTGCGCAAGCCATGCAGGTATCTCCGTAGGTGAAGATGGTGCTACACATCAGTGTTTGGAAGATATTGCACTGATGCGTAACATTCCTGGCATGGTGGTCATCAATCCTTCGGACGACACCGAAACAGCCCAGGCATTGCGTGCTGCTGCGGCTCATAATGGTCCTGTCTATGTTCGATTGGGCCGGTTGCCTGTACCTGTTATTAACAATTCCGAGAGCTATCAGTTTGAGATTGGCAAGGCTGTTACCCTGCGTGAGGGCACAGATGCAACCATTGTTGCTACCGGATTGATGGTTGCAAGAGCCATGGAAGCTGCCGATATGCTGAAGGATGAGGGAATCGAAGTGCAGGTGCTGAATATGCACACTATTAAACCCTTCGATGCACAGGCTGTCTGCCAGGCTGCGAAAAAGACCGGTGCCCTTGTAACTGCTGAGGAGCATAGCATTATTGGCGGCTTGTACAGCGCTACTTGCGAAGCTTTAATGCAGAATAGCTGCACTTGTGCCATTGAAGCAGTGGCGGTGATGGATGAGTTCGGTCAGTCTGGCCCTGCAGAAGAGTTGCTCAAAGTATATGGCCTGACAGCGGAAAAAATTGCTGAAACTGTAAAAAAAGCAATCGCAAAAAAGTAAACTAAAGGCAATCCTTCCCTGGCAATTCCAGGAGTGTAACTGCTTATGATCAATGCCACCATGGCTCAATGAGGTGAACCGTAATCAGGGTTTCTTCAAAGTAGCATGGTGGCATTTTTAATTCCAAACTTGTGTTTTTTCAGATTTTTAACAACCCACAATGTTGGAGTGTGGTATACTGTAACTAGGTTCTTTGTATATATCTGGAGGGGCAGCATTGGTTTTTATAAAAAAGATAGGGCGGACCTTACTTCGTTTTAGTCAAAAAGTTGGTGCCATGCCACTTGCTTGCGTCGCAGCGCTTGCCGGGATTTTGCTAGGAGCTTTTATATGGACTCCGCCACTGTATCAGATTACATATCGACCAATTGCGACGGAATCTTTTTCAATGCAAGAGCTTTTGCAGGTGGATTTGAATCATGCTGATGCGCAAGGCCTAGAGAGTTTACCAGGCATTGGCTCCAAAAAAGCGCAGTTGATTTTGGACTATCGACAAATCCATGGGCCATTCAAATCTGTGCAAGATGTGTTACAGGTCAAGGGCGTTACTCAGCAGATGTTAGATGAGTGGGGAGACAGGGTCTGCATTAAGTGATTACTTCAAAGGCTAAAAGGGGGAATACAAGTATGAGCAATGCAACAATTTACATCAATCGAGAACTAAGTTGGTTGGATTTCAACAAGCGAGTTTTGGCACTTAGTAAAGATAAAACTGTGCCGCTGGCGGAACAAATGAAGTTTGCTGCGATTTACGGAAGCAATCTGGATGAATTTTTTATGGTTCGGGTGGGCTCTCTGTACGACCGAACTCTGCTAAAAAATGAAATAACAGATAATAAAACCAATTTAACACCGGCACAGCAGCTAGCTGCGATTATGGAAAAAACCGCCCTAATGCAGCAGCAGTGTGATAAGTATGTACATCGACTGTGGGAAAGCTTATCGGAAATTGGTTATCATAAAATTGATTTTGAGCAGTTAAGTAAAGAAGACGAGAAGTTTTGGAAACGCTATTTCCAAAACGAGTTGTTCCCTGTACTTTCCCCTCAAATCATCGATCATCGCCATCCGTTCCCGTTTTTGCGAAACCAGGAAATTTATCTTTGTGCTACCTTAAAAGCTAAGGGGGATGCTAAGGTTTCGTACGGCATTATTCCCATTGGAACGCAGTCTGAGCGAGTGCTGTATCTCAAAAAAGAGGACGGCGTTTATTATGGTCTGGTGGAAGAACTGATTTACCATTTTGCGGAATTGGTGTTCCCAAAAGGCATGCTCCAGAAAAAATGTATGTTCCGTGTTACTCGAAATGCCGATATTGATGTACAGGAAGGTATGTTTGATCAGGATATCGACTACCGGCAGGTTATGAGTGAACTGCTGAAAAAGCGGCGCAAACTGGCGGCGGTGAGAATTCAGTTTTGGAATCATCCACCGCAGGAAATTCAGCGGTATCTGTGCGAAAAGTTGGTTCTTCCTCATCAGCAGTGCATTTCCCAAACCAGTCCATTGGATCTTTCGCTGTTCTTCCGATTGGCGAATCGGCTGCATAACGAGGGTCACACGCCTTTGTTTTATCCCCCCGCAAAGCCTATGCCAGCCCCCTATGGTTACGATTTAGGTCAGGCTGTTCAAAGCAAGGATGTGCTGATTGCCTACCCCTACCAAGCAATCCGACCTTTTATTCAGATGTTGATGCGTGCAGCTTTTGACCCGGAAGTAATATCCATTAAAATGACCTTATACCGCATGGCCAGGGATTCGCAAATTGTGCAGGCATTGGTTTCTGCTGCGGAAAACGGAAAAGAAGTAGTTGCAGTGGTAGAGCTGCGAGCACGCTTTGACGAACAAAATAACATTGATTGGTCCAAACAGTTGGAAGACGCTGGATGTACGGTTCTGTATGGCTTAGAGGACTATAAAGTTCATTCCAAGCTAACTCTTATCACCCGCCGCAAGGAAGACGGTTATCACTATACCACTCAGATTGGTACCGGCAATTACAACGAAAAAACCAGCGAACAATACACCGACCTAGCCTATGTAACTACCCGACAAGAGGTAGGCGAAGAAGCCGCCGCTGTTTTTAACGACCTGGCAGTGGAGCGGTTAACGGCCAACACACGCAATCTTCTGGTAGCTCCTCTCGGGTTTAAAAGTGTGCTCCTTGCCGAAATGGATCGGGAGATTCAGAAGGCGCAGGAAGGGAAACCCGCCCGCATTATCTTTAAAAACAACTCCCTGAGCGATAAAAATGTGATAGAAAAAATTGCGCAGGCATCCAGTGCAGGAGTACGGATTGATATGATTATCCGTGGTATCTGCTGTATGCGTGTAGGTGTTCCAGGATTGACCGAAAATGTACATGTGCGCAGCATTGTGGGCCGTTATCTGGAGCATTCCCGCATCTATTGTTTCGGGGAAGGGGATGACCTGAGGGTATATATTGCATCCGGTGATTTTCTTACCCGCAATACAGAACGCCGTGTAGAGGTTGGTATTAAGATTCCAGACCGAGTACTGGCTTACAAGCTGCGGGGATTGCTGGAATTGGAACTGAGCGACAATGTGAATGCTTGTGAAATGATGCCTGATGGAAGTTATGCAAAGGTAAAGGCGCAGCCTGGAGAGCCCAGGGTCGACAGCCAGATGGAATTGTATAATTATTTCAAAGATGGCTTTGAATTAGACAAAAAGCTGTTGACGAACAGCGTAGAGCTGCCGGCACAGCATCAGCCTCAAAATATGGAGAAGCCGCAATTAAAGCCAGATAGAGCAGCCAGAAAAGTTGTTGTTAAGGTGAAGGTTACAGCAAAACCCCGGCGTAGAAAATAAGTTTTCATCGAGCGGCCTTTGGCCGCTCTATTTTTTTGCCAAGAAGCATAGTTTGTACAGAATGATCCACAAGGAGGCAATGCAAATGAATTCTGAGGACTATCGCTTGAATGGAATGCAAAAGAACGAATCAGCGCAAAAAAGTACTGCAAGGCCGCCAAAAAAATTGGTAATACAAGGTTTTTCTCTGGCTTGGATGCAGATGGTGATTTGCGCAGCACTGGTGGCAGGGATTATATGTTGTCGACATATAACTCCTGCCCTGTATCAATCGATACAGCGAACCTATACCCATCAGCTAAGCAATGGATTGGAGTTTTGGTCGGAGTATCGGGTGATTCAATTTTCAGACCGTTCTCTGGAGGTATGGGCAGGTAAGTTAAAGCATTCGTTGCAGCAATGCTTGGCACAGCAACCAGCACTGATAGGGCAGGGGGCGGGCAACTTTTTTTCGTTTAAAAAGAAGGCCCCGCAAGGATGCAGTTTGGAATTTTTTCAGTCAAACTGTCAACTGTCACTGCCAGTAGAGCAATATACACTTACTTCCTCTTATGGATGGAGAAGTGACCCGATTCTGGGGGAAGAAAAGTTTCATAAGGGATGCGATTTGGCGGCATCGGAAGGTACTTTGATTTACCCTGTTTTACCCGGCATAGTACAAAAAAGCGGATGGAGCGATTCTTATGGAAATTATATCTTGATACAACACTCAGATGGAACATCTTCAAAATACAGTCATCTGCAATATGTTTTTGTTCGTACAGGCCAGGCCGTGAAATCCGGTGATTGTTTGGGAACGGTAGGGCAAACCGGTCAAGCAACGGGGCCCCACCTCCATCTTGAGTTGTATAAGGATGGAGTTTGCTACAACCCAGAAAAAGCATTGGAGAACGCTGCATGATTCGAGTGAAGTATCCGATGTTCACTCTTTGTATGCTCTATCTGCTGCTAGTGCAGGATACAACCGGCATCTTGCGAATTAGCTTACTCTCATCGCTGCTTCACGAAATCGGTCATGTGATGGTATGGATTTACTACAAAAAGAGTCTGCCTGAACTTACGCTTTCGCCAACTGGCATTGGCTTACAGATAGTTCCTTGGGATTTTACTTCCAGGCAGATGGTTTTATTGGCAGCAGCTGGCCCTTTAATAAATTTGATTTGCGCAGCAGCAGCACAAATTTATATGGTATTGCGGCATGCAAGTTACTGGCTGTTCTTTTTTGGCACAGTAAATTTGCTGGTTGGCGGTTTTAATTTACTGCCTTTCGGAGCATTGGATGGCAGGCGAATCCTACAAGCAGTGTACAAGTTATACACAAAAGAACATCCAAGAAATCTGAATGTAAAAAACCGGCATTATTAGGTGGAAATCTCAGTCCACACTACGGCAATAGAGGGGAATAACCGTAGAAATACTCCATTCACCAAGATAAAATTGCATTTTGCGGCGGTATCGGTTACAATAGAACAGACACCAAGTAGGTACGGTAGCCCCCAAAGGCGGTACCTTGGCATTAAATGGAGGATGAATCAGTGTTTGATGCAAAACTGAAAGAAGCATTGGCGAGAGTGCAAAAACCTGGGCGATATACCGGCGGTGAGCCCGGCTGCATCGTCAAGGATAAAAGCCAGGTGGATTTACGCTTCGCTTTTTGTTTCCCCGATACATACGAAGTAGGCATGTCCTTTTTGGGTATGAAAATTCTGTACGAGCTGCTGAACGAGCATCCTCGTTGGTGGTGCGAGCGGGCCTTTATGCCCTGGCTGGACATGAAGGATGAAATGCAGCGTTTGGGCATTCCTATGTACACTCTGGAAAGTAAAGATGCTCTTACCGAGTTCGATATCGTTGGATTTACCCTGCAATATGAACTTTCTTACACCAACATTCTGGCTATGCTGGATATGGCAGGAATTCCTTTGCGCAGTGCAGACCGTGATGAAACCTGGCCTTTGATTGTGGCAGGCGGCCCGTGTGTGTGTAATGCAGAGCCCATAGCAGATTTCATTGACATGATGATGTTGGGCGAGGGTGAGTTACAGCTGCCGGAGGTCTGCGCTACTGTAGAGCAGGCAAAAAAAGAAGGCGTCAATAAGCAGGAATTACTGCGTCGTTTGGCAAAAATTGAAGGCTGTTATGTTCCGGCATTTTATGATGTGGAATATCTGGAAGATGGCCGCATCAAAGCCGTTGTTCCCAATGATGAAAGTGCTCCCAAAGTGGTGCGCAAAGCCATCATCAAGGATATGAATACGCAAAAGCTGCCCACAAACTTTATCGTACCCATGGTAGGCGCCGTGCATGATCGTGCCCAGATTGAGGTGCTCCGTGGTTGTGTGCGTGGTTGTCGGTTCTGTCAGGCCGGTTTTATATACCGCCCCATGCGTCAGCGGGATGCTTCTTTGCTGAACCGTGCAGCACAGGATTTGTGTGCTAATACAGGTTATGAGGAAATCAGCCTGACCAGCCTTTCCACCTCTGACCATAGCCAGCTAGAAAATTTGCTGGATGAGATGGCGCCGTGGACGGAGCAAGAGCATGTGAGCATCTCTCTGCCTTCGCTGCGTATTGATAATTTTAGCGAGAGCTTGATTGAAAAAACTACAAAGGTGCGAAAAAGCGGCTTAACCTTTGCCCCGGAAGCAGGCACTCAGCGCTTGCGGGATGTAATTAACAAGAATATCACCTGGGAAGAAATTGAAAAAAGCTGTACCTTAGCATTCAAAGCCGGCTATACCTCGGTAAAGCTGTATTTCATGATGGGCTTGCCTACCGAAACAATGGACGACATCGCTGGTATTGCTGAAACTGCCCAGAAAATTGTGGAACTGTACTATGCAAACCCGGATAAACCCAAAGGCAAGGGAGTGCAGGTAACCATCAGTTGTTCCTGCTTTGTACCCAAACCCCACACACCGTTCCAGTTTGCGCCTCAGGATAGCGAACAGATGTTGCGCGAAAAGCAGCAGCACCTGCTGCGCAGTGTGCATAGCAAAAAAATTCATGTAAACTATCATGACAGCAAAACCAGTTTCTTGGAAGCTGTGTTTGCAAAAGGAGACCGTCGGCTGGCTGATGTAATCGAAGCTGCGTACCACAAGGGCTGCATCTTTGATGGCTGGGATGAGTGTTTCCGCTATGACACCTGGCTGAAAACCTTCCAGGAATTTGGGTTGGATACAGCGTTTTATGCCAACCGTTTTATCGGACTGGATGAACTAACACCCTGGAGCCACCTGGATTATGGCGTTACCCACCAATTCCTGGTACGCGAATACCAAAAGGCCACACAAGCCAAAACTACTCAGCCCTGCAACAAGGTGTGCAGCGGTTGTGGTGCAAATAAATTGCTGGGAGGTGCCTGCTTTGACTACAGTTCGAATTTGGTTCACTAAAACGGGAGAGGCCTCCTATATCTCGTTGCTGGATTTGCAGCGTGTGATGCAGCGTTCTTTAAAACGCAGCCGATTACCGGTTTGGTACACCATGGGATTTAATCCGCATATTTATATGACCTTTGCCTGCCCTCTGCCTTTGGGGCAGGAGAGTCTGGTTGAAAGCGTGGATGTAAAAACCGAGCTGGACGAAGTGCCCTTTGAGCAATGGCAGGAAGCCTTGCAGAAAGTAATGCCTTTGGGAATTAAGGTGATTCGAGTGGCTAAGCCAGTACACAAAGCAGAGCAAATTGCTTTTGCCCGCTATGAACTTCGGTTTCCCAGTACACTGGCAGAGCATTTTGAGCAGTATAACCAACTGGAACAGGCTGTTGTGTTAAAAAAGACCAAGCGCGGTCACAAAGAAATCAATCTTAAAGAAACCCTGCCGGTCATTGCTTGGGAAACCAACCAGTCCGAATGCTTGGCGCAGATTACGCTGCCCGCCGGAGAAGGCTTGAATCTGAATCCGAGCTTGTTTTTAAACTTCTTTCAAGAGCAACTGGGCATGAACAGTACCGAGGTTTCGGTGCTGCGCACTGGCTTGTTTTTGAAAAACATGGAAGAATTTTTGTAAATCACTTGTTGTTCTATTTATTTTGTGATATAATGTTGTGGCGTTAGTGTTCGCTGGCACCACCAGCGGAGTTAATGTGTATCATTAAACGGGCGGTCCTCTGCCATGCAAAAGTATGGGTACGAACGTCTAGAAAAAATGGAGGATTTTACAATGGACGCAATGAAAATTATCACCGCCGGCATGATTAAAGAGAATCAGCCTAAGTTTGAAGTAGGCGATACCGTTCGCGTATCTGTTCGCATTAAGGAAGGCGAGCGCGAGCGTATTCAGGCTTTCGAAGGCACCGTTATTGCTAAAAAGCATGGCGGCGTTGCAGAGACCTTCACCGTTCGCCGTGCTTCTCACGGTGTTGGCGTTGAGCGCGTGTTCCCCGTGAACTCTCCCTTCGTTGAGAAGGTAGAGGTTATCCGTCGCGGTAAGGTTCGTCGTGCGAAGCTGTTCTACCTGCGTGGCCGTACTGGTAAGGCTGCCAAGGTTAAGGAGCAGATCTGATAATCCGAAGAAAAAAGGGGCAATTTATATTGCCCCTTTTTTCTTTATGTGATACTATGGTAAAATAATAAAACGAAATATCATCCAGGAAAGAAGGATTGCTCTGTGGAAGAAAAGCGCTTTCGCAAAAATTTGGATATGTTAGACTGGTACGAGGCATTGGTGTTTGCTGTGGCAGCTTTGGTCCTGTTTTTTACATTTTGTGCACGAATTGTAATTGTGAGAGGTCATTCAATGGAGCCGACCCTTCATGAAGGAGATCGCCTGTTGGTTCAAAGCACTTTTTATGACCTTAAACTTGGTGATATTGTAGTGGTGGATGGCTATATCAATTATGGCAAGCCTCTGGTTAAGCGAGTAATTGCTGTAGGTGGTGATACTGTGGATATTGATGCAGATGCTGGCGTCGTTTATGTAAATGGGCAGGCTCTGGAGGAGCCGTATACTGCAGAACTCACCTACACGGAAGGTAATGTGGAGTATCCCCTTACGGTGCCGGAAGGACAGCTGTTTTTAATGGGTGATAATCGGCAGCATTCTGAAGACAGCCGTTTTTCTAGCATTGGTACCGTTGATGAGCGCGACATCTTAGGCAAGATGCTATTTCGTATTTATCCCTTGAGTTCGCTGGAGAAGATATCATGAGCAATGAATTTGTAAACCGCAAAAATATTCAATGGTTTCCGGGCCATATGATGAAGACCCTTCGCTTGATGGATGCAAACATCAAAAATGTGGACTTAGTGCTGCAGCTGTTGGATGCTCGCATTCCTTTTAGCAGTTTGAATCCGGAAATTCAAAAAATCACCCAGCAAAAACCTAGGCTGTATGTGATGAATAAGTCTGATTTGGCCGATCCAACGCTTACTTCTGCCTGGATGAAATACTTCCGTGAACAAGGTGCAGGCTGTGTTGCAATTAGTGCAAAACAAAAAGGCAGTTCTGCACAGGTTCGTCAAGCGATTGAAAAAGAGTTGGAGGAACTGATTCAACGCCGCCAAATTAAAGGTATGGCGGGTGCTCGTATTCGAGTGATGGTGGTCGGTATCCCCAATGTGGGAAAATCCACTTTCATCAACAATTTTGCAGGTCAGGTGCGGGCCAAGGCTGCAGACAAACCCGGTGTGACTCGTGGCAAACAGTGGGTAACAGTAGGTAACTATGATTTGCTGGATATGCCTGGCGTACTATGGAAAAAGTTCGAGAACCTGGAAACGGCAACCAATCTGGCGTTTATCGGTTCCATTAAAGACGATATCTTGGATATTGAGGAACTTGCCATGGGCCTGTTGGCTCAGATGCAAAAGGTGTATCCTGAAAAGTTGATGGAACGCTATAAACTGACTCAGGAGCATATGGAATTGGGGCCGTGGGAACTGCTAGAAGCCATTGGGCGTAAACGAGGCATGCTAGTAAGTGGCGGAGAGGTAAACACTGAGCGAGCCGCCATAATGCTGGTGGATGAGTTCCGTGCCTGCAAATGGGGAAGAATTACACTGGAAAAACCTACCGATGCAATGGTGCAGGGAGAGGAGCCGGAAACATGAATCCATTGTACCAATTTGACCAGGAGCTGCGCACTCAAAAAGGTGCTCTGCTTTGTGGTGTGGACGAAGCTGGCAGAGGGCCTCTCTGTGGCCCTGTTAGCTGCGCAGCGGTGATTTTAGATCCAGAGAACCCAATAGAAGGAATCAATGACTCAAAAAAACTCAGTGAAAAGCGGCGGGAAAATCTGTTTGAGGAAATCTGCCAAAAGGCACTGGCGTATAAAATTGTTTTAGTACCCCCGGAAGTTATTGATGAAAAAAATATTCTTTGGGCTACGATGGATGGCATGGTACAAGCGGTGGAAGGATTATCCAAAACCCCGGATTTTGTGGTGGTAGACGGTAACCGTGTGCCTCCTTCCATGAAACTGCCTTGTGCACCTCAGGTGAAAGGTGATGCCGTTAGTGCCAGTATTGCGGCAGCTTCTATTTTAGCAAAGGTAAGTCGGGATCGCTTTATGTATCAGCTCGATCAGCAGTATCCCCAGTATCAATTGGCTAAGCATAAAGGCTATCCTACAAAATTGCACTATGAATTATTGGAGCAATATGGAATTCAGTCCTTTTACCGACGCTCTTTCCTGAAGCGGAAGGGATATTGAAATGACAGATCAAGACCTGGGTAGACGGGGAGAGGCCGCAGCTGCCCGCTGGTATATGAATCAAGGATATACGCTGCTTGACCACAATTATAAAAGCAGGCAAGGCGAGCTGGATTTGATTTTGCGTAAAGATGATTTAATCGTTATCGTGGAAGTCAAATCACGCAGTGGAGCTATGTGGTATCGCCCAATGGAGGCGGTAAATTGGCCAAAACAGAAACGAATTATTCTTGCGGCACAGAGATATCTTCAGGTCAATCGACTGCAAGATGCAGTGATTCGGTTTGATGTAGCTGAAGTGATTCATCGGCCAGAGGGTGGTTTTTTGGTGCGTGCTATTCAAAATGCCTTTCAAACCTAAATGGCCGAGGACAGAGTCCAAATACAATAACAGGGGGAAAGTGAAATGCAGTTTATCAGTACAAGAGGATATGCGGATGGTGTGTCTGCTGCGCAGGCAATCGTACAGGGACTGGCACAGGATGGAGGGTTGTTTGTTCCCGACCAATTTCCTCAGCTGGATTGGGAGCGTGTAAAAAGCGCTCAATCCTACAGCGAATTGGCAGCCTATGTTTTGAGTCAGCTTTTAGCGGATTATTCTCCGGAATTTTTACAACAAGCAACAACCACTGCATATGGCGGGAATAACTTCGCTCATAAGGCAGGATATGTACAAAAGGTTGCTGATGATTTGTATTCCCTTGAGCTATGGCATGGTCCTACCTGCGCCTTTAAAGACTATGCACTTCAGCTTATGCCCCATCTATTGGTGGAGGGAAAGCGGATGCTGGGCCGTACTGAGCTGACTCGCATACTGGTAGCCACCTCCGGTGATACAGGAAAGGCAGCGCTGGAAGGTTATAAGGATTTAGAAGGTATCGAAATTGATGTATTCTATCCAAACAATGGCACCAGTGAGATTCAGCGTTTGCAGATGACAACCCAAAAGGGTGCGAATGTGGGTGTGTTTGCAGTACAAGGCAATTTTGACGATGCACAAAGCGGTGTAAAGCGTGTATTTGCAGACTCGGAGATTGCGCAAAAATTGGAAAAACGGAACATTCGGCTTTCCAGTGCTAACTCCATAAACTGGGGACGGTTGGCTCCGCAGATTGTATACTACTTCTTCGCCTACCGCCAACTGGTGGAAAGCGCTGCTATTGCATATGGCCAGGCTGTGGATTTTTGTGTTCCTACAGGTAATTTTGGCAATATTTTGGCCGGCTATTACGCAAAGCAGATGGGACTGCCTGTTGGGCGTCTGGTGTGCGCATCCAACCAAAATAATGTGTTGAATGAGTTTTTGAAAACCGGACGCTACGATGCACGCAGAACCTTTTACAGAACTACTTCTCCCTCCATGGATATTTTGGTGTCCTCCAATCTGGAACGGCTGCTGTACCACGCAACTGGCAACAGCAAACAGGTAAAAGAATGGATGCAGCAGCTTGCACAGCAGGGATGGTATCAGGTGGATGACAAAACACTGGAAACAATTCAGCAAAACTTTGCTGCTGACTGGTGCAGCGAAGAACAGACCGCTGCCCAGCTGAATGAGATGTTTAATCAGCATGGTTACCTTTGCGATACGCATACTGCGGTGGCTTTCTATGCTGCGGCTAAACATCGCAGCAATGCGCCCATGGTAGTGCTGTCTACGGCGAGTCCCTTTAAGTTCCCGCAAGAGGTTTTAAATGCATTGCAGCAACCAATGCAGCAGAATGAGTTTGAGGCGATAAAGCGTCTGGAAGAGCACACTGGTACAGCAGCGCCAAAGCAGCTTACGGAGCTTTGCGGGCAGGAGGAACGCTTTGCTCAGGTAATTGAGCCGGAAGAAATTACCCGCATTGCCTGCGAATAATAAAAATAACCCCACTGTAAGCACCTGCTTACAGTGGGGTACAGCGCTCTTAGATTTCCGCAAAGGTTTGGCACTTGGTACGGCCGGGATCATCAGAACAGCGCTCTACATGAATGGTACCAGCGGTACAGCAGCAATCACCATTGTTATGAATGCAGTTCTGCACATCGCAGGTAATGCCTTTAATGATCGGTTCATGATATTGCATTGGTTTATCCCTCCTTTTGTGTTGCTATTATGCGTAGAAAACAATGAATTTATGAAGGAGTAATGTATGGCAATTTTTGCAATTGGTGATTTGCATCTTTCTTTGGGCAGCAAAAAACCAATGGATATTTTCCCCGGATGGCAGGGATATGTGGAAAAAATCAAAACAAACTGGGAAAATCTGATTGGTCCCGAAGACACAGTTGTCTTAGCTGGAGATACCAGCTGGGCCATGAAATTGGAAGACGCTGCGCAAGATTTTGCCTTTTTGCAGGATTTGCCCGGTAAAAAATTGCTCCTAAAAGGCAACCACGATTATTGGTGGACCACTGTAAAAAAGATGGAAACTTTTTTTGAGCAAAAAGGTTTTCATAGCTTGCAGATATTACACAACAATGCTTTCTTTGTGGATGATGCAGCTATTTGTGGTACAAGAAGCTGGTTGTTCGATGCCAGCGAGCCCCACGATGAGAAGGTGATGAACAGGGAGCTGGGCCGGCTGCGTGCCAGCTTGGAAGCGGCAGGAGACAGAGAAAAGCTGGTGTTCCTGCATTACCCCCCTATCTATCCTAATGCAAATGCACAGGAAGTGGTGCAGCTGCTGAAGGAATACGATGTGAAGCAGTGCTATTACGGTCATTTGCATGGTGCAGCCATTCGTTATGCCGTTCAGGGACAGGTAGAGGGAATCTTTTATCGGCTGATTTCTGCGGATGGATTGGCATTTTGTCCCTACAAAATTTAAGTAAGGTCTAGAAATTCCGTACACACCGTGATATAATGAATTGAATTTCTTTGTTATGGAGGAAATAAAATGAATCTGGTAAAAAGCGAAAAGCTCGAAAAGAGCATGCATGAATTACAGTTCTCGGTAGATGCCGAAGCTTTTAAAGCAGCGATTGACAAGGCCTACAAGCGTGAAGGCAAAAAGTACAATGTGCCTGGCTTCCGCAAGGGCCACGCTCCTCGTGCTGTTATCGAAAAGATGTACGGCGCCGAGATTTTCCATTACGATGCAATCAACGACCTGTTCCCCGCAGCTTACGAAGAAGCTGTGAAGGCTGCTGGCATCGAGCCTGTTGGCCGTCCTGAGGCTGATGTTGTTTCTGAAAGCCTGGAGGAAGGTGTTGTGCTGAAGGTTGTTGTGGCTGTTAAGCCCGAAATCAAATTGGGTCAGTACACCGGTTTGAAAGCAACCAAAAAGGTCCATACTGTTGAGGACGCTGATGTGGATGCTGAAATCGCCCGTATGCAGGATCGCAACGGCCGTGTGGTTACCCGTGAGGGCAAGGCTGAGAATGGCGATACCGCAGACATCGATTTTGAGGGCTTTGTAGACGGCGTCGCTTTTGAAGGCGGCAAGGCTGAGCACTACAACTTGGTTCTGGGCAGCGGCAGCTTCATTCCCGGTTTCGAGGAGCAGGTAGTGGGCCACGAGGCAGGGGAGGAATTCGATGTAAATGTTACCTTCCCCGAAGAGTACCAGGCTAAAGAGCTGGCTGGCAAGGCTGCTGTGTTCAAAATCAAGCTGCACGAGGTAAAGACCAAGGAGCTGCCTGCTTTGGACGACGAGTTTGCTAAAGATGTAAGCGAGTTTGATACCCTGGCAGAGCTGAAGGCCGACATCCGTAAGAATATGGAAGAGAGCAATGAGCAGCAGGCTGCTTTGGCTGTAGAAAACGACTTGGTGGATCAGGTAATTGCTACCATCGAGGGTGACATCCCTGAGGCTATGTACGAAAATCGCATGGACGAGATGGTTCGTGATTTCGAGTACCGTTTGGCTCAGCAGGGCCTGAAGCTGGATCTGTACCTCCAGTACATGGGTCAGACCATGGATAGCTTCCGTGCTTCCTTCAAGGATCAGGCCGAGAAGCAGGTTAAGATTCGCCTGGCTCTGGAGGCAGTTGCTGCTAATGAGAACATCTCTGTGAGCGACGAAGATTTCGAGAACGAGATGCGTCGCATTGCCGACACCTACAAGATGGAAATCGAGAAGGTGAAGTCTCTGGTAAACGCCGAGGATGTGAAGAAGGACCTGGCTGTGAACAAGGCCATCGACTTCATCAAGGAAAAGGCTGAAGTTACCGAAGAAAAGGTTTCTAAGGAGTAATCTCTTCTAGAACTGCTACATAAGCGAATTGCTTTGACCGATACGGGCATTTCAGGCGCGTATCGGTCAATTTTGCAGACGCTTAATTTTACCAATAGGAGGCGACTAACAATGAGCTTGGTTCCCTATGTTATTGAACAGACTGCACGGGGAGAGCGTTCTTACGATATTTTTTCCCGTCTGCTGAACGATCGCATCATCATGTTGTGCGACGAAGTCAACGATGCTACCGCCAGCTTGGTGGTGGCACAGTTGTTGTATCTGGAAGGGCAGGACCCGGATAAGGACATCAGCCTGTATATCAACAGCCCTGGTGGCTCTATCACTGCTGGTATGGCTATTCATGATACAATGAAGTATATCAAATGCGATGTATCTACCATCTGCATGGGTATGGCTGCTTCTATGGGCGCATTTCTGCTGGCCAGCGGAACCAAAGGTAAGCGCCTGGCTTTGCCCAACGCAGAAATCATGATTCATCAGCCTCTTATGAGTGGTCTGCAGGGTCAGACCACGGACATTAAGATTCATGCCGATCACTTGGTTCGCACCAGAGAGCGTATGAATCGCATGCTCAGTGAGTATACTGGTCAGACCTATGAAACCATTACCGCCGATACCGAGCGCGATAATTTCCTGTATGCTCAGCAGGCTGTGGATTATGGTCTGATTGATGCCGTTATTACCAAACGATAAGAAGGAAAGCTGATTTTATGGCGAACAATAACTCTGGAAAAGAGAAAGAAAAAAACCTCCATTGCAGCTTTTGCGGTAAAAGTCAGGATGAAGTGGAGCGGATGATTATTGGTCCCGGTGTTAATATCTGCAATGAGTGCATTACATTGTGCCACTCCTTGCTGGATGAGGAAGGAACGCCGGACGCTGCTCAGCGAACCAATGTCCGGCCCCGTGGGGCAGCAAATCGTTCTGCCAATGCGGTCGCTCCTATTAACATTCTTACTCCCGCAGAAATTAAGGCTGGCCTGGACCAGTATGTAATTGGCCAGGATGAAGCCAAACGGGTATTGGCTGTTTCGGTATATAACCACTACAAGCGCATCTTAAGTGGCGAAGGAAAAGATGTGGAGCTGCAAAAGAGCAATGTGCTGCTGCTTGGGCCTTCCGGTGTGGGTAAAACACTGCTGGCACAGACGCTGGCAAAGATGCTGGGAGTTCCTTTTGCAATTGCCGATGCAACCACTCTTACCGAAGCAGGTTATGTGGGTGAAGATGTAGAGAACATTCTGCTTAAATTAATCCAAGCTGCTGATTTTGACGTGCAAAAAGCAGAGATTGGCATCATCTATATTGATGAAATCGACAAGATTACCCGCAAGAGCGAAAATCCATCCATCACGCGTGATGTAGGCGGCGAGGGTGTTCAGCAGGCGCTGCTGAAAATTCTCGAGGGTACAGTAAGCAATGTTCCCCCTCAAGGAGGACGCAAACATCCTCAGCAGGAGTTCATCCAAATCAACACCAAGAACATTCTTTTTATCTGCGGTGGTGCTTTTGACGGCTTGGAGAAGTATATCCAGCGCCGTACTGATAATTCCGCATTGGGATTTGGAAGCCAGCTCAAAAATACAGATGAAAAAGAGCGCGAAGCATTGCTGCGCAAGGTTGAGCCTCACGATTTGGTTAAATTCGGCTTGATTCCGGAGTTGATCGGTCGTATTCCTGTCGTAACAGTTTTAGACGCATTGGATGAAGCTTCTTTGGTTCGAGTTTTGAAGGAGCCCAAAAACAGCATCGTGAAGCAGTATCAGGCATTGTTCAAGATGGATAATGTGGATCTGGAATTCACAGAAGATGCTTTGCTGGAAGTAGCCCGCAAAACCATCGAGCGTAAAAGCGGTGCTCGTGGTTTGCGCAGTGTAATGGAAAATATGCTGATTCCCGTCATGTATGAGATTCCCAGCGACCCCACCATTATCCGTGTGACTATAACAGCTGAAACTGTCAACGGGGAGAAGCCTGTTTTTGAATATGGCGCAGTGCGCAAACGCTACAAAAACAGCATGCCGCTCCTGTAAGGATTTCTGCAAAAGAAATTGAATAAAAACCTGCATTAAAAACAGCGTTTTCTCTACATGCAGTCTGGCTGCTTAACAGGAGCACTTCAGACTGTGGGAGTGGGGGAAACGCTATTTTTGTTTTCTTGTAAAAAATACACTAAAATGGTATGGTTTTATCCTGAGTTGGTTGAATTCAACTGATTTTTTGTGTATAATATAAAGCTAATATAGCTTATTACATACCTTCTTTTGAAGGAGATCTTTTATAGGAGGTTCCCGATATGTCTGAACGAGTCAAAATCAAGGTGGAGCACAACATTGAGCGCCTGCCGGCCATTGCTCTGAGGGGACTGGTTGTTTTTCCTAACAATGTAGTTCATTTTGAAGTTGGTCGTCCAAAGAGTATTGCAGCCATCGAATGGGCCATGGCTAATAATAGTCCGGTTTTTTTGGTTGCACAGCGCAACCTTGAAATTGAAGAACCCACAGCCGATGATTTGTACCTCCACGGTGTGTTGGCAGAGGTAAAGCAGATTCTGCGAGTATCTGACGATTTGATGAAGGTACTGGTGAAAGGGACCACTCGTGCCCGCCTGGTAGGCTTGGAAAACAACGAGAAAATGTTGTTTGCTGCCATAAAGGAAGCTCCGCTTAGAGGATTAAAGGCAGAAAAAAGCGCCGAAGCAGAAGCTATGGTTCGCAGCTTGAAGGGCCTATTTGAAGAATACTTGACACTGAATCCTCGGTTATCCAAAGATGTGGCTTACAACATTATGAGTAACACAAATCCTGTGTTTCTTAGCGAGTACATGCCCGCCAACCTTTTGCTTAAATACCAGGATAAACAAATTGTTTTGGATGAAAGCACATTGTTGGGGCGTTTGCGCAAATTGATGGATTTGCTGCAACGGGAAAACCAGGTACTGGCCATTGAACAAGATATCCAGGAGCGGGTAAATAATCAGATGGACAAAAACCAGCGGGATTATTACCTGCGGGAACAGATGCGTGTAATCGCCCAGGAGTTGGATGAAGACGAGGATATCCGCATTGAGGCTGACCGCTACCGTGCCCGATTAGATTCTCTGGAATTACCGGAGGAAGCCTACGAAAAACTGGGAAAAGAAATCGATCGTCTGTGCAGAATGCAGTCCAACAGTCAGGAAGCGGCGGTTATTCGGACCTACCTGGATACCTCGCTGGGTTTGCCTTGGGGACTGTATACCCAGGATGATTTGGATATCAACAAGGCAAGAAATTTGCTGAACAAGGAACACTACGGACTGGATAAAGTAAAGCAGCGAATTTTGGAGATACTGGCTGTACGCAAATTAAAGCCAGATGTAAAAGGTCAGATTATTTGTCTGGTTGGCCCTCCTGGTGTGGGTAAAACCTCTATTGCACGCTCGATTGCAACCTGTATGGGGCGTAAATATGCACGTTTGAGTTTGGGCGGTGTGAGAGACGAAGCAGAAATTCGGGGCCATCGGCGTCCCTACATCGGTGCTATGCCTGGCAAAATACTCTCTGCAATGAACACTGCAAAAAGCATGAATCCGCTGCTGCTCTTGGATGAAATCGATAAGATGGCCAGCGATTTTAGAGGAGATCCAGCTGCGGCACTGTTGGAGGCGCTCGACCCCGAACAAAACAAGACCTTCCGAGACCACTATCTGGATCTGCCCTTTGATTTGAGCCAGGTTCTGTTTATCACCACAGCCAATAGTCTGGATACCATTCCAGGCCCACTGCTGGACCGTATGGATGTTATTGAATTGCCCAGCTATACTCGGGTAGAGAAATTTAACATTGCCAAGCGCCACCTGTTGCCCAAACAGCTGGAAAACAATGGGTTGGCAGGTCGTGTAACTGTGCAGACTTCTGCCCTGTACGGATTGATTGATGGCTATACCAAGGAGGCTGGTGTACGCCGCTTGGAGCGCCGCATCGCCACAATTTTACGCAAATGTGCCATTGAAATTGCCAGTGGTGTCAAAGAGAAGTGCACGGTTAGCGTTCACGATTTGGAGAAACTTATGGGTCCTCGTCCGATTAAGCCGGATTTTTACAATCGGACCAATGCTGTCGGCATCACAAATGGTCTTGCATGGACTAGTGTTGGCGGTGAGATTTTGCCCATTGAGGTTCAGGTGATTCAGAACGGCAGTGGAAAAATCATCTTGACGGGCTCTCTGGGTGATGTTATGAAGGAGAGTGCGCAGCTGGCGATTACATATGTTCGTGTCAATGGGCAAACATATGGAATTGATCCTGAAATTTTGAAGAATGCCGATGTACACATTCATGCGCCGGAGGGAGCGGTGCCCAAGGATGGCCCTAGTGCAGGCGTTACACTGACCACAGCATTGGTATCCTGTTTGTCTGGCATGCCGGTGCGCGCAGATGTGGCCATGACAGGTGAAATTACTCTACATGGAAATGTGTTGCCCATTGGTGGCTTGCGAGAAAAGAGCATGGCTGCTTACCGCGAAGGCATCAAAACAGTTCTTATTCCGAAAGATAACCTGAGTGATTTGTACGAAGTGGATGATGAAGTGAAAAAAGCAGTACAATTCCTGCCCATGAGCAATTTGCAGCAGGTGTTGAAACAGGCGTTGATTTGGCCACAGCAGAAAAAGAGCCGGGTGCCTGGTACTAAAAAAACGCCGTCGATTTCCTCTGAAGCAACTACAATACAGCAATAACCAGAAGGAGAAGCGGTGTCTATGATTAATTACCATAAGGCGGATTTTCAGGCATCCTATGGCTTGTCCAGCCAGCTGCCGGAAAGCGACCGACCTGAATTTGTGTTTTCGGGCCGGTCTAATGTGGGAAAATCCAGTTTAATTAATAAGCTTTGCAATCGAAAAAATCTGGCGAGAGTGAGTGCTACACCTGGCAAAACAGCCACTATCAATTTTTATACCATCGACTCGGTGTATTTTGTGGATCTGCCGGGATATGGGTATGCCAAGGTCTCCAATGCAGACAGAAAACGCTGGGACGATTTAATCAATAGTTATTTCGATGCAAACCGATATCGTTGCTTGTTGGTTCAACTTCTGGATTCCAGACATGACCCTTCGGCAGATGATATGCAGATGCTGGAGTATCTCCAGTACCGACAGATTCCGTTTATTGTTGCTTTGACCAAGGCGGATAAATTGAAAAAGAGTCAAATTCAAAATACAATCCAGTATTTTGAAGAAATCTGTACTCCTTTTGGATGCAAGGGCATTGTTTTGACAAGCAGTGATAATGGAACTGGTATTCCGGAATTGAAAGCTCAATTTGATAGTTACCTGCAAGAGGATGGTGAATCCGATGGCTTATCGTGAATTTGCGTACTTTTATGATGAGTTAAACGAAGAAGCCGATTACGATGCACTGTTTCAATATGTGAAGCAGCAGTTGGATAATCATGCAGTGCAACAGGGCGTGGTAGTAGATTTAGGCTGCGGCACAGGCGATTTGACTCTGATGCTTACGCAGGCTGGTTACGATATGATTGGTGTGGATCAGTCTGCCGAGATGCTGTCTGTCCTGCGGGAAAAAGCAGATGAATTAGAGCTATCTGATAGACTGTTGCTCATTCAACAGGATATTTTGGAGCTGGATTTGTATGGTTCCATCCGGGCGGCAGTTTCTACCTTTGATACATTCAATCACATTGGCCCCAGCAGTCAGTTTGAAAAAGCCATAGAACGAGTATCCTTGTTTATGGAGCAGGGAGGGGTATTTGTATTCGATTTGAATACCCCTTATAAACATCGGGAAATTCTGGCTAATCATGTGTTTGAGATTGAAGGCCCAGATGCTTATTGCAGATGGGAAAATACCAATGACGAAGCACATCAACGAGTACAGATAGCAATCGATGTTCACTATAAAGAAACCGATGAGCACTTTGAAGAACAATTCTACGAGTATACCTATCCGCTGGAATATGTACAAGAAGTGTTGCAGCGGTATAGGTTTGCAGTAGAGAAAGTATGTGACGGTGAAACATTTGGGGACTTGACCCAGGAAAGTCAGCGTTATATGATTACGGCTATAAAACAATTTACACAGATGGAGAGCGAATAAAATGGGTAATATGATTCGTGGAATTTCCGAAAATGGAGGCGTCATTTTTTGTGGTGTTGATTCTACTTCTATGGTTCGCACCATGGAACAGATTCATAAAACCAGCGCAGTAACCAGTGCAGCATTGGGGCGGTTGCTGACGGCTGCATCCATTATGGGTATTATGCTTAAAAACTCCAAGGATTCCATCACTTTACGGGTAAACGGTGGAGGACCTGCAGGCACAGTTCTGGCTGTCGCTGATGGTCTGGGCTGCGTAAAAGGTTATGTGGAAAATCCCATTGTCGAGATTCCTCTCCGTGAAGATGGAAAGCTTAATGTGGGTGCTGCTGTGGGCCGTGATGGAACCTTGAGCATTGTGCGTGATCTGGGATTGAAGGAGCCTTATGTGGGTCAGATTCCGCTTGTATCTGGTGAAATTGCAGAGGATATTACCAGCTATTATGCAATTAGTGAACAGATTCCCACTGTTTGCGCACTTGGTGTGCTGGTGGCACCGGATTTGACGATTTCCTGTGCAGGTGGTTATCTGTTACAACTTCTGCCTGGGGCCACTGAAGAAGAAATTAGTATGCTGGAACGAAACATTGCCAAAGTTCCCAGTGTGACCAACCTTTTGCAGGATGGCAAAACCATGAAGGATATCATGGAAATGGTCATGGAGGGCTTTGATCCTCAGGTGCTGGATAAATACGATGTGGAGTACAACTGCAATTGCTCCAAGGAACGGGTAGAGCGTGCTTTGCTGAGCATGGGTAAAGCGGAGTTGGAAAAACTTGCACAGGAAGAAAAAACCGTGGAAGTAAATTGCCAGTTCTGCGATAAAAAATACCATGTGGATGTGCAGGCTTTGCTGGACAGCGTAGAGAAATAAGTTAAACTGGAAATAACTGTGACCGAAGCCCAGTCTGATTCGGTCACAGTTATTTAAAAATAAAAATCAAAAAAAAATCAAAAAAATGTGTTGACAAATAGAAGATCATGTTGTAGAATAAATATCGTCGCTGGTGAACAGCACAAAATAAATTTAAAAATCATGCGGCTTTAGCTCATCTGGTAGAGCGCCACCTTGCCAAGGTGGAGGTAGCGAGTTCGATCCTCGTAAGCCGCTCCACCGTGGAAGTTTAGCTCAGCTGGGAGAGCATCTGCCTTACAAGCAGAGGGTCACAGGTTCGAGCCCTGTAACTTCCACCATGTGGCCCGGTAGTTCAGTTGGTTAGAACGCTAGCCTGTCACGCTAGAGGTCGTGGGTTCGAGCCCCATCCGGGTCGCCA
>CALWNE010000056.1 GCA_944382705.1 uncultured Allofournierella sp. | reverse complement strand
TGCTCATTGACCCAGGTGCACAGCATGCTGTTACGGTTGGTTTCCTGGTCGTTCAGGGCATAGTGCTTGATGTAAGCGTATACACCAAACTGCTCGGCACCCTGAATGGCCTGGGCAGCCAGCTTGCCGCTGAGCAAGCCATCCTCGGAGTAGTACTCAAAGTTACGGCCGCTGAAAGCAGAGCGATGAATGTTCATGGCAGGAGCATACCAGCCGGAAACATCCAGATCATTGGCCATGCGGCCGATGGAAGAACCAAACTTGTAAACCGTATCGGTATTCCAGGTGGAGGCCATCAACACAGTACCAGCAAAGCCGATGGAGCCCTGTTTGGTAAAGTTGTTGTTGATGGAAGCAGGGCCATCACAGTCGTAGGTCTGCACCTTGCCGATGTTTGCCACAGGGGCAGTCTGGTAGCCGCCCAGAGCAATCAGGGTATCCATGTCGGTAACGGTGAGCTGATCCAGGAAGGTATCCCACTGGGCATCATCGTAGGCAACGCCGCGCATATCCACCAGCTGCAGGCCATTTTGGGCACCGGTGGTGGGCATCTGGTCATCGGCGTTGTTGTAGTTTGCAGGGTCGTAGTTGGCGTTGTTCAGGAAGGCAGCCTTGTGCTCCTCAGACATGGAGAGGCTTGCAGGGACAGCAGTTGCCTCCTGATAGTTGGCAAAGCCATCCTTACGGGAAAGGTAAACCACATCGCCCTCCACATCCTGGAACTGGTTGGTGGGAGCGGTTTTGTCGGTGGAACGGCCATCGCTGTACACAATGGTGGAAGGCACATTGTATACCTGGCTGTCCAGCACGGTATGAGAGTCGGAATTGATGCTGATGACATAGTCACCGGCTTCCAGCACATAGGCAGCAGCGCCGTAGCTGTCGTAGGAAGCCATGTCCTCGGCCTTAAAGCTGATGGTCACAGTCTGAGATGCGCCGGGCTCCAGAAGATCGGTTTTGTCAAAAGCCACCAGGTTGGCGGTTGCCTTCTCGATGCCGCCGTTGGTGTAGGGAGGATTGAAGTAAACCTCCACAACCGTCTTGCCGGCCACGCTGCCGGTGTTGGTAACGGTTACATCAAAGCTGAGGGTGCCGTTTTCCTCGGTGATGGGGCCCATCTTCTGGCTGAAGGTGGTGTAGGACAGGCCGTAGCCAAAGGGATATGCAACAACAGCGTCGTAGTCAATCAGGCCTTCGGCGGCAGCAGTTTCGTAGAACTTATAGCCCACATAAATGCCCTCAACATAGTTGATAAAGCTGGGCATTGCAGTGGTTTCCTGCTGGGTGATAAAGTTCACGGAAACCACCTTGTGTTCGTCCATGTTGTCGTAGGTGAACTGACCAAAGTTGTTGGCAGTGGGAGACTGGAACAAATCGTACAGCCAGGTATCCACCGTTTTGCCGGAGGGGTTTACCTCGCCGGTAAACACCTTGCCCACAGCATCAAAGCCGTTTTGGCCAGGGCAGGGAGTGTAGACAGCGGCGTTCACACCATACTCCTCCAGGAAGCCCAGCTCCATGGCGTTGTTGGTGTTAATAAGTACAATCACCTTGTCGAAGTTCTTGCTGACCATATCCAGCAGGTCTTCTTCCCGGTTGCTCAGCTCCAGGTAGTGGTCCCCTGCATCCCAGTCAGCGCCTTCGTTCAGGTCTTCGTCGTATACACCGTTGAAGTAGCTGTTGCCGGTGAGGGCATCCCGCTCTTTCCAGCTGCCATCAGCCACAGAAACCATATCGGTGGGCATATCCGCATTTTCGCCGCCGGGACGGGAGATTACCACCAGCGCAGTGTCAGAAAATTCCTTTGCACTGTTCATCAGCTCGTCGGTATAGGCATTCACATTGGGTTCGGGAAGAGTCCAATCCTGTGCCCACATACCCACGCTGGGACGCTCGGCCTGATAGGTTTCGTAGAAGTTTACCAGGTCCTCGTTCACATTCAGGCCAGCGTTTTTAAGGCCGGTAATCAGGTCGGTTACAGCGTACTGGTCGTTCAGAGCACCAGAACCAACACCACCGTACACGGGAGCGGTGGATGCCCAGCCAAATACATTCAGGTTGGAGCCGCTGGTCAAAGGCAGGACGCCGTCGTTCTCCAGCAGGGTTACACCCTCACCAACCAGTTCCATATTTACTTCGTATGCCTCGGCCATGCTCTCATCCGTGATGGAGCCGCCGCCCATGGCCAGGTTGATTACGGTGAACATGGGGCCAAAGCAGATTGCGTTCACAGTAACAATCAGGGCCAGCAAAAGAGCCATGCCTGCCTGGCTGCGCACCAGGAACTTTTTGCTTTTGGACAGTTTGACGCAGCCCACCATTGCAACAATCGCCAATAGCAGCACTACGCCGAAGCCAATCAGCTCGGTTTTAATTGATGTGAGAATCTTTACAACATCGTCCATATTGATAGACAGCATTTTGTTTCCTCCTTATACGCAAAATTTCGTCTATTCAGCCATTTTGCCGCATCGCTGTGCCTTAATGGCCACCGTTCCCGATCGGCAGCCATGTTGCAGCGTACCCTCCGCAAACTGACTGTAAAGCAGGGAGCTACCGCAAGATAACCGTCCCTGCTTTTTTCATTGCCAGTATATCACATTTCTTACCGATTCTTTACAAAGCCTTCACAAACTGTACATTTTTTGCGCAAACAGCAGTTTGGATTGTCTGTTTATCACAAACAAAAGCCGCGGAGTTTCGGCAATTTGCCAAAAACCCTGCGGCCACCTGATTAATTAAGTGGATTTTGCTGTATTGTTATCCGACTCCGGCAGCGGAATCAGCACCTTTACCACAAACCAGTCCTCCTGCTGTTCCACCTTTACGCTGCCGCCATACTTTGCAGCAGTATACCGGATGCTTTTAAGGCCAAATCCATGGTAGTTTTTATCCTGCTTGGTGGTAATGGGCAGCCCCTGCTCAAACTGCCGCCGGTCTTTGCAATAGTTCTCAAACCGCAGCAGCAAAAACGCTTTTTGAGCGCTGACCGTTACATGAATGAGCCTGCAATTTTTATCCGGAATGGTAAGTTCACACTCGATGGCGTTGTCCAGTGCGTTGCCAAAAATAGTGCAGATGTCCCGCACATCCAAAAAGTCCAGCAAGCTTCCATCTGCCACGCAGGTAAGGGCAATGCCGTGTTTTTGGCAGTACAGGCTCTTGCCGGTGAGCACGGTGTCCAGCACAGGGTTGCCCGTTTTGTTCTGGGCCTCGTAGGCCTTAATGTCCTGTTCCATCTCATCCAGCCAGGCATTCCGCCGCTGGGGGTCCTGTTCTGCCCGCAGGGCCGCAATCTGATGCTTCAGGTCGTGATATTTGCGGTCGATTACCTCAATGGTATCCCGTGATTGGCGGTACTGCACATACTGGTTTTGGAGTACATTCTGGATGGAATCCAGCTCGTAACGCATCTGAAGCTCCCGCCGCTGAAGGTGGTAGGCATACAGCACCGCAACACCGCCCAAATCCACCAGAGTGCGGGTGTTGAAGATATCCAGCAAAAAGGGACTGCTAAAGCCGGTATCTGCGTAGGCATAGCTCAAATTGCTCACAAAAAAGGCCGTCAAAACAATAATTACAGCCCCTCCCAGCTCCCGTGGGGTAACGGCTGTGTGGATTTCTGCCAGGCTGATGCGGCCTTCCAGCCGGTACATAAACCCAAAGACCAGCCCATAGCAGCCCAGCATACAGCCCAGCTGCATCCACAAACCCGGGCCTATCCCCTGCACTACCAAAAAAGCGTAGGTCTGCCACTCCAGGGCCGCTGCAAATTCTGCCAGCACAAACGCCCGCATACACTGATAGCTGGCCTGGGCAAACCCAGTGCGGCCAGCCAGCTGCAAAAACAGCTGCATTAGGGCCACTGCCACCCCCATGCAGGGCATCCAGAACAGCAGGGGGACATTATCGGTCAGCTGCAAAAAAAGCATCTGCACTGCCAGCACCGCCAGGGCCGCCATCCAAAAGCGTTTGCCCCGCACACGCTGGGGCTCCTGGCTCAGATACACAAGGCAGGCCAGCCATTCGGCCAGGGCTGTATGCAGCCGGGGAATATCCCCTAGTAGATCAATCATTTTGCCACCTCACCCACATAGCCGGCCAGTGCCTCCATAAAATCATTTTTGCGGGCACGACTGATGGGCAGCTCCTGCCCTTTTACCAGTGCACAGCCATCCCGTACCGCATCCACATACTCCAGATTCACCAGGTACCCCTTGTTGCACCGAAAAAAATTCTGACCTTCCAGTTTTTCCTCTGCTTCCTTCATGGTTCCGCTGCTGGTGTATATTCCATCCTCTGTATGGAACAACAGGTTATGTCCCTGGCTTTCCACATAATGCAGCCGCCCGATATCCAGCTTTTGCGCGCCGCCGCGAATGGAGATGGTCATATACCGCCTGGCCCGTTTTTTCATCCGGCCAATGGCCCGGTTAAGCCGCTGGGAAAAAGCAAAATAGCTTACCGGCTTGAGCACATAATCCAGCGCATCCACCGCATAACCCCGGATGGCATACTGGGCCATATTGGTAATGAACACAATCACCACTTCCGGGTCCACCTTGCGGATTTCTTCGGCGGCGGTCATACCATCCATGTATTTCATCTCCACATCCATCAAAACAATGTCGTAGGCGTGGTGGTACCCTTCCACAATTTCGTCTCCATCGGTAAACCGGCAGACGGCGATCTGCTGGCCACTTTCCTGGGCATACCGCCGCAAAAACTCCTCCAGCTGAGCTGCATAGCTATCTTCATCCTCTACAATGGCAATGCGAATCACCCACAGCACCCCTTCCCCCGGTATTGACTCTGTTCTTTGGCAGATATTGTACTATCTATTATAAGGGGATGCCCCTGTCTTTTACAAGAACAACCTTTGCTGCAAGCCCTTTTGATTGGCAATTTTGCTTGCCCCTATCCCATCTGTTTTTTTGCATTGTTTATATTTCCCCCTTGATTTTTAAAAAAAAATATTGCACAATGATAACAACAACAGGTCCTTTGCCAAAGCGGCTTTAGCCGTTTTCACATCCATAGCCCTGTTGTTTTATTGCGTAATACAACAACGAGGTACCCGTCTCATGATGATTTCTACCAAGGGGCGTTATGCCCTGCGCGTGATGCTGGACCTGGCCTCCAGCCCGCCGGAGGATTATGTCTCCCTGGCTGGCATCGCAGAGCGGCAGAGCATTTCCATGAAATACCTGGAAGCGATTGTGGCCCTGCTTAACAAAGCAGGCTTTTTGGAAAGCCGCCGGGGTAAGTCCGGCGGTTACCGGCTTTCCCGCTCACCCGAAACCTACTCCATCTGTGCTATCTTAAAGGCAGCCGAAGGAGAGCTTACCCCCGTAAATTGCCGGGGCTGCTCAGACGGCGACTGCCCCCGGGCCGACCAATGCAGCACGCTGCCCCTATGGCTGCGGCTGGAAGCTTTGGTGGACGGATTTTTGGAAAGCATTACCTTAAAAGATTTGATGGACGGCACACTGCCGGACTCCTTCGCTGCCCGTTCCAGCAGCGAAATTTCAGCCCAATAGATTTTCAAGTCCTATTGACTTGGTGGGAATTAAGTGTTATCATAACAATGTCGATGCCGGACCAGGCGGATGCCGGGTCTGTGCCGAATATAACTTCCACCGCCGGGCCGGTTCCCGCGCCCTTGTGCGGTTTGTATTTTTAGGAGGACAGTAATGAACCGGATTTATGCCGATAATGCGGCTACCACCAAACCCAGCCGCCGTGCAACTCAGGTTATGCTGGAGGTTATGGAGCAGAATTACGCCAACCCCTCCAGCCTGCACACCCCCGGCCAGCTGGCCGCCGTTGCTTTGGCCGAAAGCCGCAGCAAGATTGCCAGCATCCTGAACTGTGAGCCGCGGGATATTATTTTTACTTCCGGCGGCAGCGAGGCCGACAACCAGGCCATCCTCACCGGTGCTGTGCTGGGCGAGCGCAAGGGCAAAAAGCACATCGTATCCACCAAGTTTGAGCATCACGCTGTGCTGAACACCCTGCAAAAGCTGGAAAAACAGGGCTTTGAGGTAACCTACCTGGATGTTCATTCCAACGGTATGGTGCACCTGGACGAGCTGGAGGCTGCTCTCCGGCCGGACACTGCTCTGGTTACCATTATGTATGCAAACAACGAAATCGGCTCCATTCAGCCCATCCGTGCCATTGGCGAAATCTGCCGCAAGCATGGCGTGCTGTTCCACACCGACGCTGTGCAGGCGGTAGGCCATCTGCCCATTGATGTACAGGCCGATAACATTGATATGCTCAGCCTGTCCGGCCATAAGTTCCATGGCCCCAAGGGCGTTGGTGCGCTGTACATCCGCAAGGGTGTTGCCCCTGCCGTTCTGATTGAAGGCGGCGCCCAGGAGCGTGGCAAGCGTGCCGGTACCGAAAACCTGCCCGCCATTGCTGGCATGGCTGCTGCACTGGAAGAAGCTGTGGAGAAGATGGACGAGCACACCGCTCACCTGCGCGCCATGCGTGACCGCCTGATTGAAGGCATCACCAAGATTCCCCACTCCACCCTCACCGGCGACCCGGTCAACCGTCTGCCCGGCTGCGCCAGCTTCTGCTTTGAAGGCATTGAGGGCGAGGCTCTCCTGCTGCTGTTGGACCAGAAGGGTGTATGCGGTTCTTCCGGTTCTGCCTGCACCTCCGGTTCTCTGGACCCCAGCCATGTGCTGCTGGCCATTGGCCTGCCCCATGAGGTAGCTCACGGCTCCCTGCGTTTGAGCCTGAGCCACGAAAACACCATGGAAGAAATGGACGCTATCGTGGAAGCCGTTACCGAAGTAGTTGGCTATCTGCGCTCTATCTCCCCCGTATGGGATGATCTTCAGAAAGGAAACAAGGATTATGTTATACAGTGAAAAGGTAATGGACCATTTTCTGAAACCCCGCAATGTTGGCACCATCGAAGACGCTGATGGCGTGGGCGAGGTTGGCAACGCCAAGTGCGGCGACATCATGAAAATCTACCTGAAAATCGACAACGACATCATTACCGATGTAAAGTTCAACACCTTTGGCTGCGGCAGCGCCATTGCTTCCAGCAGCATGGCTACCGAGATGATTAAGGGCAAGTCTGTAGACGAAGCTCTCAAGCTCACCAACAAGGCTGTGACCGAGGCTCTGGACGGTCTGCCCCCTCAAAAAATTCACTGCTCTGTGCTGGCTGAGGAAGCTGTACAGGCCGCCATTGCCGACTATCGCACCCGCAACGGCTTGCCTGTGGATGATATCCCCTCCTGCAACGGCTGCTGCTCCGGCTGCTCTCACGAGCACGAGCATCTCCACGGCCATGGAGAAGACGAGGAATAATTCTTCTTTCTTTTATGCATAATCTCCCCCCCTGGGTTTTCTCACCTTGCCGGTGAGTCTGCCCAGGGGGCTTTTTTCAGGCCGGGCAGCTGCGGCATCCCGCTTTTTTGCCGCTTTTAAAGCAAAACTTGCCCATATTCAAAACCTTACCCCTGCGGCAAGGCCGGTTTGCTTGGCTCCTGTGTAAACCTGGCTTTTTTCAACTTTTTCTTGTAATAAGTTTCCAATCCCAGTATACTGAATATGATAGACTTTTTTGAATAAAAGTGCTTGACATCTTGAAAGGAGGATTCATGTTGAAACACAGCAATCGTATCATAGCTGCACTGCTGTGCGCAGCCATGACCTTATTTTTTGCCGGCTGCTTTGCCAAAGGCTCCAAGCTGAGCCTGCCTGCGGAAGTTGAATTAAAACAGGGCCAGATTCAGCAGCTGATGGTGGAACAAAACACGCAGGGTTTGCAGCTGAAATGGAGCAGCAGCAACTCCCAGGTAGCCCAGGTGGATGAGGATGGCTTTGTGGCCGCCCTTTCTCCTGGTACTGCGGAAATTTCTGTATGGGATACCGGCAGTGCCCTGAATGCAAGCTGCAAAGTCACCGTGATTGCCGCCGAAACCGCCATCCAGGTGCCCACCAATTTAACCCTGGCCTTGAACGGCACCTCCAGCCAGCCACTTAACCCCCTGATAGAAGGCGAGGATACCACTGCCCAGCCGTTTACTTACAGCAGCAGTGACCCCTCCATTGCTACTGTGGACGAGCAGGGCACTGTTTCTGCTGTTGCTGTTGGCAGCTGCATTATTACCACTCAATGGACCAGCGGTGAACGCTCCGCCACCGCCCAAACCCGTGTGACGGTGGTAATTCAGCCCGAGAAACTAACCTTAAACAAGAATTCCGGCACTGTGGAAGAAGGCGAAAAAGAGACCATTTCCCTTTCCTTTGCACCTGCCGAGGCCACCTTGCCTTCGGCCCAGGATGTGAAATGTACCGTAGAGAATGCTTCCATTGCCAAGGCCACCGTACAAAAATCCAGCAAGGAACCTGCAACCTTGGAGCTGGTGGTGGAGGGTCTGAAGGAAGGCAGCACCAACATTACCCTGACTTTGGGCGAGCTGAACACCGCCTATGCCATTACGGTGAAAAAGGCAACCAAACCCACAGCCACCCCCACTGCTACCCCAGTTGCTGCTGCACCTGGAGCCGAAAATCCAGCCGTGCCCGAGGTAACACCCGAACCTGCACCGGAAACAACGGCTGAACCTGCACCGGAGGACTCTGCCAGTGATGCGCCTGTGGCCACCCCCACGCAGAACCCCACCATCGCACCCACCAAAGCCCCGGCAAACAGTTCCAAACCATCTGGGGGTTCCACCTCAAAACCCACTACTTCTAACCCTGCTGTACAGCCCACGGCCGCTCCTACTCTCACATCCACTCCCTCGCCTGAGCCTACCCCTCAGCCTACTCCTCAGCCTACTCCCCAGCCTACCCCCGAACCCACTCCTGAACCTACTCCCGAGCCGACCCCCGAGCCCACTCCAACACAGCCTCCCGCTGCTTCGGAACCGCAGCCGGATTCCCTTCCTGACGCTGCCCCTGGGGAGTAACGAGTATCATATGTAAACAAACAGCTCCTTCTTAGCTGCCTTCCCAAAGTGCAGAGCTGTTTTATAGCAAGAAAATCCCCACCTGGAAAGAGCCTATGCTCGAAATCCAGGTGGGGATTTTTGCTTATTTTTATAAGTCTTTGCGAAAGCTTCCAACGCAGCCTTGCATCCGCAGTATCACTGCCTCTTGGATGAAATAGAGTGCCTGCTGCATTATTGGCTTACCACCGCCCCCAGCTCCTGCTGGGTGCTTTCAAAGAGATTCAGGCTGCTGGCCGATACCAGATACACGCTGCTCTCCCCTTGTTTTTGGAGGTAGCGGCTTTGGGTCATGGTATTGGTAATGCCGCAGTTCCAGGTGGTAGTCTGCCCGTTCACCGTTACCCAGATGGTCAACTCCGGTTCCTCCAGACCATATTCCGGGGCAGCCTGCTCCAACTGGCGCTGGGCTGTGAGGGTGGACAGTGCGGTGAGCATACTGGATATTGTGCTTTGGTCCAGTTGATACTCCGGCTCCTGGGTGAGATACCAAACAAGCTCGGTTTCCGGCTCCTGCTGGGTGTCCGTGTCGCTCTCCTGGCTCTGTGCCGGGTCACTTTCCTCACTTTCTTCCGGGTCGCTTTCCACCACCTGTTCCCGCTGTGCAAAGGAGAGGCTCTCCCCCTGCCAGGTGTAGCCAAATGCCTCGATATCGGCCGACGCAAAATCCGAAAGAGATAGGGTGGTTTCTGTGCTCTCCGGCTCTTGCTGGGCCAGATTGGCCCAGCACAGCAGCCCGCCCAGCACCAAAATAGCCAGGCCAAACACCAGAGCCAGCTTGTGTTTTGCTCCCATTATGCTCTCCTCCTGCGGCGAATGGTAATAACTGCACCGGCTACCAAGCAACCCACCGGCAAAACCAGCGTGGTCAGGTTGCCCCACAAAGCAGACTGTGCCGCATTCACTGTGAGAACATCGCCGGAAAGGCTTTTTGCTGCAATCAGAATGCCGCTGTCCTGGCCGCTCATCCAGCTGGCACAGCCCAGCAGCAGCTGGCTGTTGCCGCCGCCCACTGCATAATCCATGGACTCCTGCATCATCCCTGCACTGGTAAGCCAAATCAGCTTGCTCTCGCTCTCATTTTCGTTGGTGCGTACCGCTGCGGCACCCACCACAAAGGGGCCTTCAATATCGCCCGCTTCTTTTTCGGTGGTGGTCATCTCGTAGCCTGCGGCTTTGTTGTAGGCAGAGGAACTGGTGCGCAGCAGTTCTTCCTGGGTTACATTCTCCAGCTCCGAAAACTGAATAGCCTGGGCATAGGGCAGCATTACATACAAATCATCCAGGCCGCTGGTGCTCTCGTGGCTTTGCACCTTGGGCAGCAGATAGTAGTTGTAGCCCCTTGCATGGTAGGAGGAATTGCCTTCCACCACCAACCCCTGCTGCCGCTCCATGCCGAATTCCGCCATCAAGCTGTCCAGATTGGGGGTGCTGACGCTACTGTCGGTAAGCACCATCAGATTGCCGCCCTGTTCCAGATAGCTGCGCAGAACCTGCACATCCTCCTGGGTGTAGTCCACCGTAGGCCCTGCCACCAAAAGAGCCGAAGCATCTTCCGGAATGCTTTCGGCCGACACCAGAGAAAGGCTTTCCAGCTGAATGTTCTGCATGGCAAGGGCATTCTGCTGGCTGGAGGTCAGGCTTTGCTCTCCATGGCCGGTGAGCTGGTAAATCTTTGGCAAATCCTCGGTTGTTACATAATACACCGCACTGGTAAGCTGCTGTTCGCCGTCAAACTGAACATCATAGCTGCCAGTGGTGTAGTAGTTGGAATAATCGTAGGCATACAGGTCCTGGGCATCCACCAGCTTGCTGCGCTGGCCGCTCACCACCAAAATACTGCCCTGGCTTGCATCGGCTGCATCGTACTGCTGGGCAAAAGTGGGGTAGATGGCCGGATCCTTCTGTTCCCAGTGGAGGTGGCTGCTTTCCTCGGTATACCGCTGCAAAAAGGTTAGGATGCTTTCATCCTCCTGGCCGGTCTGTGCCAGGTAGTAAAAGGTCACATCCTCCTGCAACTGGCTCAGTAGCTGCTTGGTGGTATCCCCCACCGAGTACAGGCCGGAGTGGCTGATGTCAAACTGCGTCCATGCGCTGGGCAGTGCTCCCATTACCAAATTAAGCAGCACCACCACTGCCAGTACGCAGGCTGTGAGTATGCTTGCCATTGTTCCATGCCGGAACGCAGCCTTGCTGCCTTTGGCGCCTGCAAGTTGTGCCTTCCACCGGGCAAGCCACTGTTTGCATTGTTTCATGGTTGTTTGTTCTCCTTTCTGCCCTTAGTTCCAACGGCGTTTTTCCAGCGTTTGTCCCGTAAGGAACAAAAACAGGCCGATTACACTCAGGTAGTACACCAATGCCTGCACACTGAACAAACCATTTACAAACTGCAAAAAGGGCGAAAAAAGGCAAACACCTTCCAGCAGGGCGGAAAACGCCTGGGAAAGCCACCCGCTGCGGGCCACAAACAGCCCCAGCAGCACCGCAAACCCCGCAGCAAACACAAAGAATCCCAGGCTGATGCTTTGGCTGCGCAGGCCAACAACCACTGCCACTGCCAGCAAAATCAGCGCAAACAAGCCCAGTGCCAGCACGCTTCCTGCGGTAAACAGGGTTTGAATACTGGGCATCAGGTAGCTGGCCAGCAGCACACCAAACCCAGCCAGGGCTGCAATGATTTGATTTTCGGTCAGTGCAGAAAGATACATACAAACCGAGAGAGCGGCCGCACCCATGAGCAGATAACACAAAATACCGCTGTAACTGGCCAGCAGGGACACCGTGCCGAACTGCATCATCACCAAAGGATACAGGGCCATCACGCCCACCGGCACCGCAAACACTGCCAGCAAAGCCAGGTATTTACCCAACACAATGGCGCCAATGCTTACCGGGCTGGTAAGCAGCAGCTGATCGGTTTTTGTGCGTTTTTCCTCTGCAAAACTGCGCATTGCAATCAGGGGTACAAAAATCAGCAGCACAATCACAAAGCTGTACAGGGTCATGGTAAAATCCGTGTATCCCCCCTGAAGGTTTACGGCCGTGAAATACAACCCTCCAAACACCAGCAGAACCGCTGTCAGCAGCCAGCCCATCATGCCGTTGTAGTAGCTTTTGAACTCTCGCTTCAAAATGGCAATCATTGGTCTTCCTCCTGTTCCCCTGGCTGTTCAAGCTGGCTATCTTCCTGCGGGCAAGCATCCAGTTCCTGCTGCTCAGCTTCTTGCTGCTCAGGTTCCTGTTGCTCGGTCAGTTGCAGGAACACATCTTCCAGGCTCATGGTGTCCACCACAAGACCCAGAACCGGGCAGCCTGCCTTTGCAAGGTTTTCGCTTACAGCCGCCCGCAGGTCCAATCCCTGAGCCACCTGAAGTTCAACCGTAACCTCGTCTCCCTTTTGCTCCAGAATCTGAATGCTTTCCACGCCCTCCAGGCACTGCAAAGCCTGCTGCACCGGCTGGGCTTGGCCCAGTGCTGTTACCCGCAGCTGGGTTTTTGCCTCCAGCTGCCGGGCCAGTTCCTCAGGCGTTCCCTGGGCCAGCAGCTTGCCCTTTGCAATAATGAGTACATGGTCGCAAAGGGCACTCACCTCGCTGAGGATATGGCTGGACAAAATGACGGTATGCTCCCGGCCAAGTTCCCGAATCAGGCTGCGTATCTCAATCACCTGAGCCGGGTCCAGACCCACGGTGGGTTCATCCAGAATAATCACCTTGGGATTGCCCAGCAGAGCCGCCGCAAGGCCCACCCGCTGCCGGTATCCCTTAGAAAGCTGTTTGATGAGCCGATGCTGGAATTCCACCAATCCGGTGCGCTCCATCACCTGGGCTACCTGCTGGCTGCGCTCTTTGCGGGCTACATCTTTAAGCTCTGCCGCAAAATCCAGATACTCCGCCGGGGTCATATCCAGATAGAGCGGCGGCTGTTCCGGCAGATAGCCTACGCAGGCTTTGGCCTTGGCAGGCTGTTCCAGAATGTCCCACCCGGCAATGCTTACCTTGCCCTCACTGGCCGAAATATACCCGGTAAGCACATTCATGGTGGTGGATTTGCCTGCCCCGTTGGGGCCGAGCAATCCGCAGATGGTGCCCTCCGGCACCTGAAACGAGATGTCCTCCACAGCAGTATGTCCGCTGTATCGCTTGGTCAAATGTTCCACTTGAATCAAGCAAACCACACTCCTTTTTGCGCTCCCAGGCTGCACAAAGCCCGGGGCAGTTTGTGGTTCAGTATACTCTTTGATGGTGAAAATTCTGAAAAATCCATTTGAAAATCCTGCAAAAGTTTTGCTTTGCACCAGCCTGTCAGCGCCTGCTTTGCAATCTCACTATGCAGGTTGGATTGGGTACTAAAAGATACTCTTTAAGTTAGAGCAGTCGGTACTGTAATCCTGGCATAAGCCATCTGCCTTGCCGATATTCTTCCATCCTTCATCTTACTATCTTCTTTTAAGGCTCTCTTAGCACCCGTTCCGTCTTTTTATGCAATTGCTCCTACCCGGCACCTGGGATAATTTATAAAAAAACAGACTCCAGGCATACCCTGAAGTCTGTTTTTTGTTGATGTTTAGGACTTTTTTTCGCCAAATTTGTACTCTGTGCCATTCAGCAACCGCTGGATGTTGGCTCGATGCATCCAAATCACCAATGCAGCCATTACAGCCGCACAAACCACCGTAAACAGGACGCTGCGGTGGCTGTACCAGGACCAAAGTCCGGTGAACACCGGATAAAGGGCCGCCGCTGTGATGGAAGAAAGGCTTACAATGCGGGTGGAAAAGGCCAGCACAAAGAATACCACCAGCAGAGCCAGCAGCACCACCGGCTCACTGGCCAGAATGGCACCGGCAGCTACCGCAACGCCCTTGCCGCCCTTAAAGCCAAACCAAACCGGCCACAAATGCCCGCACACTGCACCGATGGCTGCCAGGTAGCCAGCGTATACACCGTTCACTTCGGCACCAGTTGCCAGGGTAGCCAGCCAGTGGCAGAGCAGCACTGCCACCACACCTTTGCCCATGTCCCCTGCCAGGGTAAGGGCCGCAGCCTTTTTACCGTAGGTGCGCAGGATATTGGTGGTGCCTGCGTTGCCGCTGCCCTTGCTGCGCACATCCTCGTGGTAGATGCAGCGGCTTACAATCACACCAAAGTTGATGCCGCCCAGCAGATACCCTACCAACAGGGCAACCACCAACAGCAAAGCCACAGTCTGTGTGAGATTCATGGAACTACTCCTTCCAGTGTTGTTGTGGGGATTATTTTATGCCGCAGCGATTACTTGGTATTTCCGTCGCCCCGTTCCCGCACAACCAACCGGATGGGAGTACCTTCCAAACCAAAGGTCTGGCGAATCTGGTTCTCGATATAACGCTGATAGGAGAAATGGAACAAGTCCTTGCGGTTTACAAAGCACACAAAGGTGGGCGGGCGGGTGGAAATCTGGGTCATGTAGTAGATTTTCAGCCGGCGGCCCTTGTCGCTGGGGGGCTGTACGCGGGCAGTGGCACGGGCCAGCAGCTCGTTCAGCATACCAGTGGTTACACGCAAGGCATTTTGCTGGTCCACATACTTAATCATCTCAAACAGCTTATCCAGCCGCTGGCCGGTTTTGGCACTGATGAAGATAATGGGGGCATAGCTCATAAAGCTAAAATCGTTTTCCAGCTGTTTGCGGAACACATCCATGGTTTTGTCATCTTTTTCGATGGCATCCCATTTATTCACTGCAATGATGCAGGCCTTGCCCTGCTCATGGGCGTAGCCCGCCACCTTGGAGTCCTGTTCGGTAAAGCCCACGGTGGCGTCAATCATAATTACGCACACATTGCTGCGCTCCACCGCTGCCAAGCTGCGCAGAACACTGTAACGCTCCACACCTTCCTCCACCTTGCCCCGCTTGCGCAGGCCAGCGGTGTCGGTAAAAATAAAGCTGCCGTGCTTGTTGTCCACCTGGCTGTCGATGGCATCACGGGTGGTACCTGCCTGGTTGGCAACAATCATCCGCTCCTCGCCCAGAATGCGGTTTACCAGGCTGGACTTGCCCACATTGGGGCGGCCGATGACTGCCACGCTGATGCGGTCATCTTCTTCGCCGCTGTTTTCGCCAAAGTTCAGATGCTCACAGATGGCTTCCAACAAATCACCGGTGCCGTGACCATGCACACTGGAAATGGGGTATACATCGCCCAGGCCCAGGCTGTAAAAATCGTACAGCTCCAGGGGCGGCTCACCGATTTTATCCACTTTATTTACAGCCAGAATCACAGGCTTGCCGCTGCGCATCAGCATATTGGCAATGACCTGGTCCTGTGCGGTTACGCCGGCCCGCAGGTCGGTCACCATCACAATGCACTCCGCTGCATCAATGGCCAGCTGGGCCTGCTGGCGGATGTGCTTGAGGATGTCGTCATCCCCCATCTCAATGCCGCCGGTATCCACCAGCAAAAATTCGTGGTTCTGCCATTCACAATTGCCAAAAATCCGGTCTCGAGTTACACCGGGTGTATCTTCCACAATGGCCAAACGCTGGCCAATGAGTTTGTTAAACAGGGTGGATTTGCCCACATTGGGGCGGCCAACCACTGCCACAATGGGTTTTGCCATAAAAGCCTCCTTTGTTGAGGGATGGATAGAGTTGTTCCGGCCGCCAGATCCATGCCTTGATCCGGGCCGCTGCATCGGGCCAATTTGCCCGCAAAAACGACAAGAAAAAGGGGAAGGCGAAGCCCTCCCCTTGCTCTTACGGAAAGCGGATTACGCTTCCTTCTTGATGATTTCCTTGCCCTTGTAGTAGCCGCAATTGCCGCATACCTGGTGGGGGAGCTTGTACTCGCCGCACTGGCTGCACTTCACCAGTGCAGGGGCTTCCAGCTTCCACACAGAGGAGCGACGCTTGTCGCGCCGTGCCTTGGAAACCTTTCTCTTTGGTACTGCCATTTGTAAGCACCTCCTCAATGTGAATGAAGTTAATTCAGCAGTTGTTTTAATATAGCAAGCCGTTCGTCTACGGGAGTAGTGGAGCCCTGCTCACAACAGGTACAACCTGCTGCTTTGGGTTTTCCGCAAACATGGCATAGCCCTTGGCAATCCGGACTGCACAGCAGTACCGGGGGGATTTCCATCATAAGTTCCTCGCAAACCAGTTCTTCCAAATTCAGTTTGCCGGTCTCATCGATGGGCAGTTCCAACAGGTCGTCATCCAAATCAACCTGGCGTACCAGCCAGTCCCGCTCAATGCTATATTGCTCATGAATGGGGGCAAGGCAGCGGGCGCATTCGGTTGTAACCTGTGCGGTTGCAGTCAAGTGCAGTTCCACACCATTTTCGGTTGGATGTGCAGAAAACGCTCCCTCCACCGGTGCAAGCACCTGGTAACCTGGGAAATCGTATTTGCTTACATCAAAATGCAGGGTTGCACGGTACGGCTCCCGTCCATTCTGAAAAAACCGCTTTAAATCAAATTGCATGGTTCACCTCTAAAAGACTGCCTTACCAGTATAACGAATCTGTTTGAATTTGTCAATACAAAAATTAAAAGCGGGAGCCATTTTTTCGACTCCCGCCCCTGGTTATACCTTTACAGATATTTTTTTACTTCTTCGGGCAGAGTTTCTTCGGCCGTGGACAGGGTAATGGTTACATTGGTATCCCCTGCTGCGGCCTCCACATCGGCCAGGAATTTTGCCAGACCAGTCAGGTCCTTATCTACAACCTTCAGCAGACCATCGATGTACAATTCGGTAATGTCGTAGTTGCCGGCCAGGACACCTGCCACGAAACCGAACATCATATCATAACCAGCCACATTGTACCGATCCAGGTCGATCAGGCGTGCTGCATGGTCGATGTCGTAAGTAAGCTGCATGGACTTTTCCACTACCACTACATTGCCGTTGGTAGTTTTGGTTACAGCGTTGATGCTGTCGATCATTGCCTTGGTCTTGCCGGTGCCTTTGGTGCCAACAATCAGTTTAATCATAATAAAGTCCCTCCTTAACTGGTGTGGGGCCTAGCAGGCTGGCTGCGGCCCTTTCTATGCTTGTTCCGAAAACAATGCCTTAGTGCAGCTTTGCTTCCAGTTCTGCCTTACGGTCTTCGTAGCCAGGCTTGCCCAGCAGAGCAAACATATTCTTTTTGTAGCTCTCCACGCCAGGCTGGTCAAAGGGGTTTACTGCCAGCAGGTAGCCGCTGATGGCACAGGCCCGCTCGAAGAAATAAATCAGATAGCCCAGATCGTACTCGCCCAGGCTGGGAGTCTCCAGTACAATGTTGGGAACACCGCCGTCGGTGTGTGCCAGAATAGTGCCTTCCATGGCCTTGCGGTTGACCACGCTCATCTCCTGACCGGCCAGGAAGTTCAGGCCATCCCGGTCCTGTTCATCCAGCTGGATGAACAAATCCCGTGCGGGTTTTTGGATGTCCACCACTGTTTCAAACATGATGCGGGCGCCTTCCTGTACAAACTGGCCCATGGAGTGCAGGTCGGTGGAAAATACCACGCTGGTGGGCATAAGGCCCTTGCCGTCCTTGCCTTCGCTCTCGCCAAACAGCTGCTTGTACCACTCGTTCATCATGGTGAAGTTGGGCTCGTAAGCGGCCAGCAGCTCCACAGCCTTACCCTTGCGGTACAAAATGTTGCGGGCGGCAGCGTAGCGGTAGCAGTCGTTCCACTGGGTTCCGTCGGCGTAAGCGGCGCGGGCGTCGGCTGCACCCTGCATCAAAGCGTCGATGTCACAGCCTGCACAGGCGATGGGCAGCAGGCCCACAGCCGTGAGAACCGAGAAACGGCCACCCACATCATCGGGCACCACAAAGGTCTGCCAGCCGGCTTCGTCCGCCTGCTTTTTGAGGGTGCCGCGGCTGCGGTCGGTGGTGGCGTAAATACGCTGTGCCGCCTGCTCGCCATAGCGGCGCTCCATGTAGTCCTTAAATACACGGAAAGCCAGTGCAGGCTCGGTGGTGGTGCCGGACTTGGAAATCACATTCACGCTCACCTCTTTGCCCTCGCAGCAGTCCAGAATGTCCTGCAAGCAGGAGGGAGAGATGGAGCTGCCTGCAAAGAAAATCTGGGGATTGCCTTTTTTGCAGGTGTTGTTGTACATCTGGCCCTGAATGGCCTCGATGGCGGCACGGGCACCCAGGTAGGAACCACCAATGCCGATGACCACCAGAACATCCGAGTCGCTGCGGATTTTTTGAGCAGCAGCCTTGATGCGGGCGAATTCTTCCTTATCGTAATCCACGGGCAAATCTACCCATCCCAGGAAATCGTTGCCGGGGCCAGTACGGTCCATCAGCTGCTGATGGGCTGTCTGAACCTGCGGCCAGATGGCGCTGAACTCAGACTCCTGCACAAACTTTTCCAGGTATTTGCCGTTGAATTTTACACTCATATTGCGACCCCCAATGGTGTGGTTTGTTTGTAATAACTATACCTTTTTGTCATAAAAAAGTCAAGCTAAATCAAGAGTTATGCACAAAATCTTATCACTTTATACACAAAAACAGGCAGGGTTCCCCACACCCTGCCTGCTGTTTCTTTTGTTATTGCAGCAAACCTGCCAACAGCCGGTTCAATGCCAGCCGCAAATCCAGCCGGGGCACCTCCTGGGCTGCCGTTACCGGCCACTGCCCCAGCTGCTGCTGGCCGCACCACACCGTAACGGTGCCAAGCTGCTGGCCCTGCTCCACAGGTGCCTGCACGCTGGGCTCCAGTTCCACCTTTACCTCCAAATCCGCCGTTTCGCCCTGCCGCAGCAGCACACCGCCGGGCATTTGATAGGTAAGAGCCACCGTTTCCTGGCTGCCCTGTTCCACCGCTATGGTTTGAGGTGCTTCGGAAGGCAGGCTGAGGGGATGGTTTTCGTAGTTGGCAAACCCATAGTCCAGCAGTGTTGTAGCCGCCGTGAACCTTTCTCCGCTGCTGGGACTGCCCAACACCACCGCAATGAGAGAAAGCCCATTGCGGGTGGCACTGGCGGTCAGGCATACTCCAGCCCCGCCTGTTGTGCCGGTTTTCAGGCCGGTGATTCCCTCATAGCGTTTCAAAAGCTTGTTGGTATTAATCAGCTGGGTCTGACCCTGACGCAAACTATCCATCCATATGCCGGTGTACTCCATAATTTTGGGGTGCTTGGTTAAAATCTCCCGGCTCATACGGGCCACATCCCGTGCAGTGGAAAGATGGCCCGGTTCGTCCAGCCCGCAGGCGTTGCGAAATGTGGTGCTGGTCATGCCCAGCTCCTGTGCTTTTTGGTTCATGGCTTCCACAAAGGCTTGCTCGCTGCCTGCCAAAAATTCTGCCACTGCCACCGCTGCATCATTGGCGCTGGATACGCAGATGGCCCGCATCATCTCATCCAGGGTCAGCTGCTCGCCTGGCTCCAGCCAAATCTGGCTGCCGCCCATGCTGTATGCGTGCTCGCTCACCGGCACAATATCGGTAAGCTGTACCCTGCCCTGCTCCAGTGCTTCCATGGCAAGCAGCATGGTCATAACCTTGGTGATGGAGGCAATGGGCACCTGTGCATCCGCCTGTTTTTCGTACAGAACAGTGCCGCTGTCCTGGTCAATCAAAATGGCCGTTTTGCAGGGCACATCGAACTGGGGCAGTTCAAAACGGCCCTGTTCCAGGCCCTGTGCCGCCACCGGCAGCGGCAGCAGCATCGTAACCATCAGCAGGGCTGCCGCTGCGCCCGCCTTCCATTTGTGTTTCATAATCCCTTCCACCCTTCTGCATTGCAGCCTGGGGCCGCAGTTTCCGTGTTAGTGCATCTATATGGCCCGGCTGGGCCGGATATGCCCACAGGCCTTGCCATGGGAAGGTTTTTTCTTATATAATAAGGATAAACATTCGTTTTTGATTGACAACCAAAGGAGCAACTTTACATGCGTGTTAGTTTTTATACGCTGGGCTGCAAGGTAAACCAGAACGAAACTGGTGCCCTGGCCCAGCTGTTTTGTCAGAACGGCTACACCCTGGCAGGGCCGGAGGAAGAAGCCGATGTATTTGTGGTGAACAGCTGCACCGTAACCGCCGGGGGCGATAAAAAAAGCCGCCAGTGGCTGCGGCGTGCCAAGCGGCAGTACCCTGGTTCTGTCACGGTTCTTACCGGCTGCTATCCCCAGGCTTTTCCGGAGGAGGCTGCTGCCGTGGAGGAAGCTGATGTGGTAATGGGCAACGCCAACCGGCACGCCATTCTGCGCAATGTGGACATTGCCCTTTCTACCCAGGAACGGGTGGTGGACATTGTGCCTCACCAAAAGGGCGAAGCTTTTGAGGAGCTGCCCATGGAGCGGTTTGAGGGCCACACCCGTGCCTTCATCAAGGTTCAGGACGGCTGCAACCGCCGGTGCGCTTACTGTGTCATCCCCCGTGCCCGGGGCCAGGTGCGCAGCCGCAGCGAGGAGAGCATCCTCAACGAGCTGAAGGCTCTGGCTGCTGCCGGGTACAAGGAGGTTGTGTTCAGCGGCATCAACCTGCCCAGCTACGGCCAGGACACCGGCACCAACCTCACCCAGCTGGTGGAGCGCAGTGCTCAGGTGGAAGGCATTGAGCGCATTCGTTTGGGCAGTCTGGAGCCGGATGTACTCAGCGATGAGGACATCGCCCGCATGGCCAAGGTGAAAAAGCTCTGTCCCCAGTTCCATCTGTCCCTGCAAAGCGGCTGCACCGCTACCCTGCGCCGGATGCGCCGTGTATACACCGCCGAACAGTATGCCGATGTGGTGCAGCGGATGAGGGCCGTGTTTGGCAGCCAGTGCAGCTTTACCACCGATGTGATTGTAGGCTTTCCCGGTGAGACCCAGGAGGAATTCCAGCAGAGCATGGAGTTTGTAAAGAACCTGGGCTTTTTAAAGGTACATGTATTCCCCTACTCCCAGCGCTCCGGCACCCCTGCGGCCACCTTCCCGGATCAGATTGCCGAAAGCGTGAAGGCCCAGCGAGCCAAGGAGATGCAGACCGCAGCAGACCAGGTGCGCAATCAGCTGGCCCAGCAGATGGTGGGCCGCTGTGAGCCGGTTCTGCTGGAAAAGGCCCTCAGCAGCAACCTGTTTACCGGCTATACGCCCCTGTATCTGCCGGTGGTGGTGCAGGCTCCCGGTGCAGAGCCCGGCCAGATTTTGAACTGCAAGCTGGAAGAGTGGGACGGCGAGCGCTGCCGTGCCATCCCAATGCCCACTGTATGATGATTGTTTCTTTTTAAGGTTTTTGCATTTTACCCCCTGTCTGACCTGTACAGATGGGGGGTTTTATGCTATATTTTTACTGTATGGAATCATGCACACATTGGAAGGAGTTATGTGATATGAGCAACATGCGTGGTATTTATACCTCGGTTATCGACATTCGCCGTCGGGTATTTACCGAGGTTGCCCGCCTTTCGTACGAAGGGCAGAATTATGCCGAGGAAGTATCCCGGCTGCCCTACAAAATCATTCCCGGCGAGGTAAACAGCTTCCGGAACAGCGTATTTCTGGAGCGTGCCATCGTTTCTGAACGGATTCGTCTGGCCATGGGCCTGCCCCTGCGCCCCATGGACGACCAGGCTCCTCTGAACGCCGGTATGGAAAACAGCATCATTGCCCAGAAATACTACGATCCCCCGCTGATTAACATCATCAAATTTGCTTGCAACGCCTGCCCCGAAAAGCGGGTGGAGGTTTCCAACCTGTGCCGGGGCTGTCTGGCTCATCCCTGCGTGGATGTTTGCCCCAAGGACGCCCTGACCTTTACCCCCGGCGGTCACACTGTGATTGACCAGGATAAGTGCATCAAGTGCGGCAAGTGCGTGGATGTTTGCCCCTACCACGCCATTGTCAAGATGGAACGCCCCTGTGCTGCTGCCTGCGGCATGAACGCCATCCATTCCGATGCTTTGGGCCGTGCCCAGATTGACCAGGACAAGTGTGTTTCCTGCGGTATGTGCCTGGTAAACTGCCCCTTCGGCGCCATTGTGGACAAGGGCCAGATTTTCCAGCTGGTACAGAGCATCCGTCAAGGCGACCGGGTATACGCCATCATGGCCCCCGCCTTTGTAAGCCAGTTCCCCGGCCTGACCGTGGGCAAGCTGAAGGCTGCCATGCGCACCCTGGGCTTTACCGATACCTTTGAGGTTGCCATCGGCGCCGACCTGTGCACCATCGAGGAAGCCAAGGACTTTATGCGTGAAGTGCCGGAGCACCTGCCCTTTATGGCTACCAGCTGCTGCCCCAGCTGGAGCATGATGGCCAAAAAACTGTTCCCCGAACTGGCCGACAACATCAGCATGGCCATGACCCCCATGGTGCTGTCTGCCCGCCTGGTAAAGAAAAAGCACGGCAAGGACTGCAAGGTGGTATTCGTTGGCCCCTGTGCCGCTAAAAAGCTGGAGGCAAGCCGCCACTCTGTACGCAGCGATGTGGACTTTGTGCTCACCTTTGAGGAACTGATGGGTCTGTTTGAAGCCCGTGAAGTAAACTTCGATGAGCTGGAGGCAGATCCGGAGGACGATTTCAACCAGGCTTCTGCCGACGGCCGCGGCTTTGCCGTCACCGGCGGTGTAGCTCAGGCTGTTGTAAACGCCATCAAGAAAATGAACCCCGAACATGAGGTGAAGGTTGCCAGCGCCCAGGGCCTGGCCGACTGCCGCAAGCTGCTTACTCTGGCCCGTGCCGGTAAGTACAACGGCTACCTGCTGGAGGGCATGGGCTGCCCCGGCGGCTGCATGGGCGGCGCCGGTACCCTGGCCGACCCTGTAAAGGCCGCTGCTGCTTTGGCCAAATACAAGAAGGAAGCTCCCATCGAAACTGCGGTGGAAAGCCCCTTTGAAAACGATCTGCCTTTCCTGAACTAAGCAAAAGGCTGTCTCGTTTATTTATAAAACAAAACAACCCCCGTGCAATGCACGGGGGTTGTTTTGTTTTGTGCTGCGGCACATTATTTCAGGTGATAGCGTGCACCAAATTTTTTGCAAAATAAATCCAAAAGCCCAGCCAAGGCTTGAGCATTGGCTGGGCTTTTGGAAACCATCCGGTCAATTTGGCGTACAATGCGCCGCCCTCCGCCTCTCAGCGTGAATGGTGCGGTGCCGCCTTAAGGTTTGATAGGCCCAATTGCCGTAAAAATCAGCCGGGCTTGTAATCCGCCAGCAGAATTACGCCCCATCCATCCTGGGTTTTGACCCAGGCTTTTCCGTCGGAGGAAGCAGTAGCTGCATCCAAAAAGGTCATGGTGGTTTTTTCACTTCCTGCCAGGCTGATGTAGCCCCAGCCGGTTTCGGTTTTTACTGCGGCACGGTCACCCCAAAAGGGCCGGGCTGCCAGATAAACAGGCTCCACCAGCATCTCCCCGGTAGCCTGGTTCAAATAGCCCCACACATCCTGCTGCTGTACCGCAAACAGGCCGGTGCTGGCCCGCTCCACCGCCTGAAACACCTGTTTGCTCAACAGAGTCCCATCGGGATTAAACAGCATATAGCCCTGTGTTTCGCCCAGCAATACCGGGTGATCTTCCTCCAAAAAGCTGTAACCCTTCCACTGGCTGTTGTCCTTGGTGGTGTCGGTAAGGGTGGCCACCTGTGCCACCACAGGTTCCAGGGTATTGACCACGCCATCGGTCCAGGGCTGAAATACCCCCATATCCGCCACATACAGCCCCTTCCGGTTGGGGTCGAACACTACTTCCGTATCTGCCAGACCGTGACCGCCGGAGCCAACCACCTGGCCCTTTGCATCGTAAATTTCACTCTCATCTGCATTGGTAATACCGCACACCGGGCACCAGTGCACATCCTTTTCGGCGGGGATGACGATGGTTCCGTTTAAATCAATCACACCGGTTTTGCCGTCCTGCTTAAAAAAAGCCAGTTGGTCCCGGTTTTCCAGCTGGGTTTGGGTGGGTGCCGAATAATCCGCCAGGGAGCCGACGATTTCAAACTCCTGGAAGGGCCCCACCAGATACCCTGCCTGGGGCTTGGGGGTGGGGGTGGCAGTGGCAGAACTGTTGGAATTGGGTGCCGGGGCACTGGTTCGCTGGGGCGATATCACTTCCACCTCATAGCTGCCCGCCGGCTTGCTGCAAGCAGAAAACATCAGTGCAGCCAGGCACACAAGACCTGCAACGAAACGCTTGTTCAAAAACATCCGCCTCCTTTTCAGCTGGGCTTACGCCCCTTCTGCTTATTTGTGGTATTTAATGTGGTTGTTGATGGCAAAGGCCCGGTAAAGTTGTTCGGTAAGCACCAGCCGGGCCAGCTGATGGGGCAGCGTAATGCGGCCCAGGCTGATTTTGTAGGCAGCAGCCTGTTTCACCTGGGGAGAAAGCCCGTGGGAGGACCCAATCACAAAGGCCATATCCCCCGCTCCGCTCAGGGCACGCTGGGCAATGCAGTCTGCCAAATCCTCGCTGGAGACCAGCTTGCCTTCCACGCACAGGGCCACAATGGCAGCGCCCTTGCGCACATTGGCCAAAATGGCCTTTGCTTCCTTTTCCAAGGCTTTTTCAATGACCGCCGGGCTTGCGTTTTTTTCCGAGATGGTCTCCTCCGGCAATTCAATGATACGGAACTCACAGAACGCCCCCAGCCGCTTTTGGTACTCTGCCACACCGGCAGCACAGTAAGCGGCATTTAATTTTCCAATGCAAATTAAGTCAATCTTCTGCATATGTATCAAAACTCCATCCAATCACTGGGTTCACTGCGTTTTTGGGCCTGAATCACCACATCCTTCTCTGGCAGAATGCCCGCCATCTGAATGGCAGAACGCACGGTAGCCAGCGCCAGGTCCGGGGTATTGTTTTCTCGGCTTAGATGACACAGAGCAAATTTCTTGCACCCCTGCTGGAGCAATTCCAGCACCTTGGCGGCGCAAACCGCATTGTCCAGGTGTCCCCGGTCGGACTGGATGCGTCGTTTCAGCTGGTAGGGATAACGCCCCATCTGCAAACAGTTCAAATCGTAGTTGGACTCCAAGGCCACCAAATCTGCGCCATGGAGAGCGTGGTGCACCTCTGGGGTGATGGCGCCCAGGTCGGTGGCCATGGTCATGGTGCGGCCGTCCTCTGTTTGAATACGGTAGCCGCAGCAGGGCACATCATGACTGGTGGGAAAGCTATGCACACCAAAGGACCCGATTGCCTCCTGCCGGTCCTGAATGGCAATCAGCTCGGTGGCTGGGGGCACCAAATCCGCCTCGGCCAGTTTTTCCAGGGTAGCGGCCTTGCCGTACACCGGCACATTGTAGTGTTTTAAAAACACCTTTAACCCCTGAATATGGTCGGTATGCTCATGGGTCACCAAGATGCCTTTCAAATCCGAAACTGCCAGCCCCAGCTCCTTTAATCCATTTAAAGTGGTGCGGCAGCTTTTGCCCATGTCCAGCATCAGGTATTCCTGCCCGCAGCGCACCACCGAACAGTTGCCGGAGGAGCCGGAGTACAGGGATGTAAAAAACGCCATACAGTCTCCTTTTGTAACGATACATCTAAAACAAAACCGCATCCTGCCCACACTCGGCTGTAAAAGCCAAGGCCGGGCAAGATGCGGTATCGAAAATTTGCTTGGCCTTACAGAGCCTGCGGCAAACCAGTGCTGGGTTTTTCCACCCGGCGAATGTCTGCACCCAGTCCCTGGAGCTTCTGCACCAGGTCCTCATAGCCCCGTTCAATGTGGGCAATCTCAGAAATCTCGCTGGTGCCCTTGGCGCTCAATGCAGCCATCACAAGAGCTGCACCGGCCCGCAGGTCGGAAGCACGCAGAGGTGCAGGCTGCAATTCACCCACACCCTCAATGACAGCCACCTGGCCATCCACCTGGATGTTTGCACCCATACGCACCAGCTCGTCCACATAGCGGAAGCGGTTTTCCCAGATGCCTTCGGTCACAATGGAAGTACCCTTGGCAATGGTGAGAAGTACGGTCATGAGGGGCTGCATATCGGTGGGGAAACCAGGGTGAGGCATGGTTTTGATTTTCAGGGGCTGCAAATCACCGGAGCGGCTCACCCGGATGGAATCATCAAATTCCTCCACCCGAATACCTGCCAGCTCCATCTTTGCAGTGATGGGCTCCAGGTGCTTGGGGATTACATTCTTAATGAGCACATCGCCGCCGGTGATGGCGGCAGCCACCATGTAGCTGCCTGCCTCAATCTGGTCCGGAATAATGGAGTAGCTGCATCCGTGAAGCTTCTTTTTGCCCCGAATGCGAATGACATCGGTACCTGCGCCACGCACATCGGCACCCATCATATTAAGGAAGTTGGCCAGGTCCACAATATGGGGTTCCTTGGCCACATTTTCCAGCACAGTCTGGCCCTCAGCCAGCACTGCACTGAGCATAGCGTTCATGGTGGCGCCCACCGAAACATTGTCGAAGAATACATGGGAACCTGCGAGGGTTTCGCCGGTTACCTTAATCATGCCGTATTCCACAGAATCCTCTGCACCCAGGGCACAAAAAGCCTTCAGGTGCTGGTCAATGGGGCGAGGGCCCAGATTGCAGCCGCCGGGCATTGCCACCTGCGCAGAACCAAAACGGCCCAGCAGAGCACCCAGGAAATAGTAGCTTGCACGCATCTGGCGGGACAAATCGTCCGGCACTTCGGTGCAGTGCAGATGGGTGGTATCAATTTCATAGGTGTTTTTGTTCAGCATCCGGACACTTGCGCCCAGGGCAGTAAGAATTTCCAGCGAAACTGCCACATCGCTGATGGCAGGCACATTTTCGATGATGCACTTATCTGCTGCCAGGATGGTAGCCGGCAAGATGGCGACTACTGCATTTTTGGCGCCGCTTACCGATACCTCGCCCTTGAGGGGTTTGCCCCCATTGATGACAAACTTTTCCAATTCAAAACTCTCCTTTGTGCGCTCCTAAAAGGCCATTACGCTTTCATGGCATCGCAGTTGCCTTATTATACACCAAATCCTTGCAGGATAAAAGCTTTGCGCTTATTATCTGCTTAATTTGTAACAACTATGCAACCACGCTCTATTCCCGTTATGGTAATTGTAAATTTAGATAGAAAGAAACCGCCCGTACCACCGGAGTTACCAGCATCGGCAGGGCGAAAAAACCTCGGATTTCGACCAAACACGAAATCCGAGGTTTATCATACCAGTTTTCACCGGTAGATGCAAGCCTTTTTGGCCTTGCATCTACCCAAAACAGGGATTTCAACCGCTTTGAAACCCTTTTGTCATTTTCCGGGCAAAAAACTATTTCCAGCCTTTGGATTTATTTGTTGGGGAAGTAGTTTCGGGCACTTACCAGAGAGCCATTTTTGTAAATCTCAAAATGGCAGTGGTTACCGCTGGAGTCACCGGTGGAGCCCACATAGGCAATCACCTGACCCTGGCTAACCGACTGACCTGCCACCACATTCAAACTGCTGTTGTGGGCGTACAGGGTTCGCATACCGTTGCCGTGGTTGATTACCACATAGTTGCCGTAATCCCTGTGCCAGCCTGCGGTTACCACCTGGCCGCTGTCCGCTGCCAAAACCGGCGTACCGTAAGCAGCACAGATATCTGCGCCCTTGTGGTAGCTGCTCATCCAGCGGCTCACATACTTGTAGCCAGGCACCGGCCACAGCAGGCTGCCGCTGCCGGTTTCCACCAAATCGCCATTGGCTGCCTTGGTGCCAATCTTGATAATCTTGTCCTGTGCCTCCTGCAAAATCTGCCGGTCAATTTCAACCACAGAACTGGGGGTTTGGGAATCGCCGTAGTATACCTTTTCTTCGGTAATCTCTACAATGCCATCCACGCCTTCCTGTGCCACCTTCTGGGTGCCAAAGCTCAGCTCGCTGTCCTTTTCCTCCACGGTTTTAAAGGGGATGGATTCGGTGCGTGCCTCGGTGACTGTACGCTTTACCTGTAAGTAGGGCATGGCCTGGCTGATTAACAGGGTATCGCCAGGGAAGAAATTGGTATCCAGATTTTTATCCGGGTTCATGGCTTTCAGCTCATCCACCGAGATGCCAAAGGTACCGGCCACTACCCAAGGGGTATCGCCTGTTTGCACCGTATAGGTTACAGCTCCCTGCTCCTCGCCATGGAGCTTTTGAAGAATCTGCTCCAAGGGAACAATGGACTCGGTCATGTACAGGCCATCCTCGGTGCGCACTTCTTTGGTAAACTCCACCTTCAGGTTGGGGTTATCCGGGTCCTGATAGGGGGCAATCATGTCGTTGATGCTTTGCCGCAGTGTATTGCCATCGGTGGTTACTGCTACCAGCTCATCGTTAACATACAGCGCCGTTGCCTCGCTGATGTCTGCACTGGACACCTCCAAAATGCGGTCAGCCATCTGGTTTTCGTCCATGACCGTCTCGCCCACTGCAATCCGGTAGGCCGGCTCAATAGTCCACTTTCTTTCGTCGCTGGAAACATACTGAATGCGCTGTTCCAGCTCGCTTTTGGCGGAATCAAACACCTGCTCGGTTTGCACATAGCCCACCACCGAGCCATTCACTTCCACCGCCAGCGCATAGTTGTAGTCCAGCACGGTTTGCACGGTGTAAACAAACACGCCCAGTGCAATCACCGGCAGCACATAAGCACCGGCACGCACAAGCAGGGGTGAGTAGCGCAAAATACCCGAAAACAGGTACTCCATACCGCCCTTAAAGCCGTGGATTACACCGCCTTCTTTGTATCGTTCTTTGGCACGCTGGGCAATGCTCTGTACGCCGCTGACCAGGCGTACCACCGGGGCCGCCAATTCGCTGCAGGCGCTTGCCAGCGCCGATTTGCAAAACCGCCCAATCTTTCCCAGGGTCCACACCAGCAGTGCAATGCCACCTCGAAGCCAGGAGGCCAAGGTGTGCAGGATGCTGCGGGCGGTGTACTCACCCCAAAATCCTAAATCGTATAAAAACTGGCCCAGAACAGCCGTCTCCGGGTGCTCCTTTGCATGAGCAATCAAGGGGCTGGCCTTTGCCAGTAACGCCTTTTTCAACACAGCCCAACGGCCGGGGCCTTTGCCCGGTTCCGGGGTACCGTTCGAGTGGGTCTGCTGTTCTTCCTGCTGGGGAATTTTTTCCATAGTAGACAGCCTGACCGCCTCCTTTCGTTGTGATGTTGCCTAAGTTTCATTATAACAAAGCCATTTGATTCGGCAAGTGGTTGGAAGTTTTTTCACAGGACTTTCAAACTTTACTCCTGCACCAGTCTGGCCATATCCGCAGGCAGCTGGCTCTCCAGCACGATAGTGCGGCCGTTGGCCGGTTCTGCAAATTGCATACGGGCACAGTGCAGGGCATGCCGGCCAATCTCCAGGCGATTTCCGCCATACAGCTCATCCCCTGCAAGGGGGCAGCCCAGATGTGCAAAATGCACCCGAAGCTGATGGGTCCGGCCGGTTACCGGCACTGCCGCCACCAGGCTGAATGGCCCCCAAACCTTTTCCTGCCGGTACTGGGTGGTGCTGGGTTTGCCCTGGGGCGAAACACAGCGCAGGATGATGCTGCCCGGTGCCCGGTCGATGGGGGCCTCTATGCAGCCCTCCGCCTGGGGCAGCTGCCCCTGCAGCACAGCCCGGTACACCTTTTGAGCACTTTGGGCCAGAATGGGCGCTGCGTAGGCATTGCGGGCGCAAAGCACCAGGCCGGAGGTATCCTTATCCAGCCGGTTTACCGGCCGGAATACACCGGTTTGCCCTCGCTGGCGCAAAAGGCCCATATAGGCATTCGCCAGGGTGCCGTCCTTGTAATTGAGGGTGGGATGCACCGCCATGCCCGCCGGTTTTTCCAGCACCATGGCATGGGCGCTTTCGTACACGATGTTCAAAGGCAAATCCTCAGGTTCCACCGTGGTGGGGGGCTCTGGGGGCAGGGTAAAGGTTACCAGCTGCCCTGCATGAACAATATCACAGGTGCGGGCCGGACCATCTTCCACCCAAAAACCGCCAGTTTCGTATTTTACTCCCTTCATAAGGGTAGCCGAAACACCTTTAAAGCGCAAAAAATCCCGCAGGCAGGCACCGTCATAGGCCGGTGTTACCACAAAGCTCAGTTCCATGGGTACCTCCCTGTTTTGAATATTCTTCAAGATTATACCACATCTTTGGCTTTTTGCGCAACCAACCTGTCATTTGCACCAAAACTGTGCATTTCCGCCTATAAAAAAACAGCAACAGGGTGAACCCTCACCCTGCTGCTGTTTGCATAAAGTATTTTAACAATTAGTAGGCAACGCCCTGGGCAATCATGCTGTCGGCTACCTTGATGAAGCCGGCCACATTGGCACCCACCATCAGGTTGCCCTCTGCACCGCAAGCTACGGAAGCATCGTAGGCAGAATGGAAAATCCCCTTCATAATGCCCTGGAGCTTCTCGTCCACTTCCTCAAAGGTCCAGGACAGACGCAGGCTGTTCTGGCTCATCTCCAGACCGCTGGTAGCAACGCCGCCGGCGTTGGCAGCCTTTGCGGGACCATACAGCACACCGTTGGCCTGGAATACTTCAATGGCTTCGGGAGTGCTGGGCATATTGGCGCCCTCGCAAACCACCTTGCAGCCGTTGGCTACCAGAACCTTTGCGCTCTCGCCGTCCAGCTCGTTCTGAGTGGCGCAGGGCAGTGCAATGTCACAGGGAATGGTCCAGATGCCGCGGCAGCCCTCGGTGTAGGTTGCGCCTTCCTTGCACTTTGCATACTCGCTGATGCGGGCACGGCGCACTTCCTTAATCTCCTTCACCAGGTCCAGATCGATGCCGTTGGGATCGTAGACATAACCGGAGGAATCGCTGAGGGCCACAACGGTAGCACCCAGCTGGGTGGCTTTTTCGCAGGCGTAGATGGCCACATTGCCGCTGCCGGAAATTACCACAGTTTTGCCTGCAAAGCTATCGTTGCGCATGCAAGCCAAAGCCTCCTGGGTAAAGTAGCACAGGCCATAGCCGGTTGCTTCGGTACGAGCCAGGCTGCCGCCCCACTTCAGGCCCTTGCCGGTGAGCACACCGGTAAACTCGTTGCGCAGACGCTTGTACTGGCCGTACATATAGCCAATTTCACGGGCACCCACGCCAATATCACCTGCGGGCACATCGGTGAACTGGCCAATGTGACGGCTCAGCTCGGTCATAAAGCTCTGGCAGAAACGCATAATTTCTCCGTCGCTCTTGCCCTTGGGGTCAAAGTCGGAACCGCCCTTGCCGCCGCCCATGGGCAAACCGGTCAGGCTGTTTTTGAAAATCTGCTCAAAGCCCAGGAACTTGATAACAGAGGCATTTACGCTGGGATGCAGACGCAAGCCGCCCTTGTAGGGGCCGATGGCGCTGTTGAACTGAACACGGTAGCCCCGGTTCACCTGCACCTTGCCTGCATCGTCCACCCAGGACACCCGGAACTGAATCAGGCGTTCCGGCTCCACCAGTCGCTCCAGAACACCGTTTGCCTCGTATTCGGGATGCTTGTCCACCAGCGGCTGAAGGCTTTCCAGCACCTCGCGGACGGCCTGCAAAAACTCAGGCTCATGGGCATTGCGGGCTTCCACCTGGGAATAAACCCGGGTCAGGTAGGCATTTTGTAACATAAGTCGGATGTCCCCTTTCAATGGTTGCTGGCGGGCTTGTGCCCCGCATCCAAAAGGATGTGAGGATTCCCGCTATGGATTTTATTATAAAACTGCACTAAAGCGTTTGCAAGAAAAACTTCAAAAAGCCGCCGCCGTTTTTTCTTGTTAAACCAGCGTATTTTTTTGTACTTTTCTCACAATACAGCCGCATAAAAAGTCGTTCTTTCCATCCTGCCCTCTTTTTGCGGCCAGCTGTTCCTTCCAACTGCAAATGCCAGTGCCTTTGCTCTTGTATCATGCCCAAAACTATGCTATAATACCTTACGGAAAACGAGTGGAACATACGGCAGCGGGGCGGCATTGCGTTCGCTCTGAGGAAAGTCCGGGCTTCACAGGGGAATGGTAACTGCTAACGGCAGCCGGGGGCAACCCTAGGGATAGTGCAACAGAAAGAAACCGCCATGTTTATAACATGGTAAGGATGGAAAGGCGAGGTAAGAGCTCACCAGCGCACTGGCAACTTTGCGGCTATGTAAACCCTACCAGAAGCAACACCCGTATGGGGCATACAGCGCTCCCCGCGCGCCCCGGAGGTGGCTCGAGCCCTGCGGCGACGCAGGGCCTATACAGATTGTCGTTTAATACAGAACCCGGCTTACGGTCCGGTCGTTTTCTTTCAAAGAGGGCGTCTTTTCTTTACAGGAAAAGACGCCCTCTTTGAATTTTGGCGTTTTGTTCCTACGGCAAACCCAACACCAGCCGCAGCACCAGCAGGCAAACCACCCCCGGCACCCCCAACACCACCGCAAAAAAGCTGGTAAAGGTGTTCAGGCAGATGGTAAGCCCGGTGATGGGCGCTAAAAGCGCCGCCAGTGCCAGGGCACCTGTGCCGGTAACTGCCGAAATCAGCACCTGTTTCAGAGGGCATTTGGTTCGTGCGGCCGCCCAGCTCACCAGCAGCAAAGCCAGAGCAGCCACCGCCCAAAGCGCCCACTGCCCCGTCACAGGATGGCCCGCAGCTGCTGGTTGCGGGCTTTGCGCTGTAAGTAGCGGTAACGGCATTGGAGCGCCTGATATTCGTAAATGAGTTCCTCAATGAGTTCCGGTTCAATCTCCCAGTCAAAGCGTTCCTGGTTGCGGTGCATCTGCGTCAGGCAGTCCCGGAATTCCTGTTCCAGACTGGGCATACAAATCATTACTTCCTGCCCTTGCGGCTGGGTTTGTTCCCGCACCAGCGCACCGGCCAATCGTTCCAGTATGGGCGTTTTTTTTACGGCAATTTCCATGGTACATTCCCCTTTCACAACAACCGTTCATGGTATGGATATGCCAAAAGCTTGGCCCCTTATGTACCAGTTTATTCCGCCCGCACAAAATTCATCCTGCCTGCGGGGGCCATGCCCACCTGCGTCTCGCCCGCAAATCCTTTGAATTTTCTGAATGATACACAAAAAAGGGTGTGCCCTCCCATAACTTGGGGGCACACCCTTTTTGCATTTAAAATGCCTTTGGCCGCTGTACCGTATGCGGGTACAGCAGTGCCGATCAGTCGGAAAATTTATCCCGTTCTTTGCTCCATTCCCCATCGTCCAGGGCGGATTCAAAGGCGTCCCGCACCTGGATGCGGTAACCTTTTTCTTCTTTTTTCAAATCGCCCCGCTGGCACAGCTCGTTGAGGGTGCGCAGCAGATGCCGGTAGCTTACACCCAGATATTCCGCCGCCTCGGTCAACCGACCGGAAAAAAGCCCCTGGCTGCTGTTCAAAAGGATATAAGCCCGGAGCCGGGTATCCAATGGAGCCAGAATATTGAAGGAATCGTTGATGCTGTTACGGGCCACGATGCGAGCCATCATCAAAGCAATCCGGTTCATAAACCGGATGTTGTTCAGCAAATTGTCCCGGTATTTCTGCAAAGGAATCGCCAGGCAGCGCACCGGCCCGGCCGCTTGCAGGGTGCTGCTGGCTGGGCCTTGGGTCATCAATTCCACCTCACCCACCAGTGCACCCGGTTCGTTGTAACAAAACAAAAGGGTTTTATCCGCCACTCCAATGGCGCACACCTTTACCCTGCCCTCCACCAAAAAAAGCAGTTCCTCCATGGGGCAGCCCTGACGGCACAGATATTCTCCCCGCTTGTAGCTGCGCAGCTCCACATCCTGAAAATCCTCAATGGCCAGCCCGTAGGCTTCCATATAAGAGCGATAGTCGGCGGGTGTTGGGGTGCGTTTCATGGAAAGTCCTCCTCTGGTTTTGGGTGTATCTGCCAGTTTTATTGTATCATACCAGGGCAGGCTCTTTCAAGTTTGCCAAAAGGGATAGCCCACTGCAAAGCAGTGCCAGCGCACCCGCAGCCAAAAACACCAGATGAGACCCACCGCCCAGCAGCTGACCCATCCACCCGGTGAGGTAAGGGGATGCAAAATAGCCCACATTCACAATGGTAAGTACTACTGCGGTAGCGCCGGGCAAACGGTCGGCACTGGCGCAGCGGGCAAAGCCCAGCATCAGGCAGGGGGCGTACAACCCCATTGCCAAAGCGGCCCCAAGCCCCAAAATCAGCGCACCCGGCACACTAACCCAGATTCCGCCAATCAGGTACCCGGCTGCCAGCAGCCCCAAGGCCCAGGCCATGGTGAAGGAGCCGGTGTACCGCTGGAGAACACCAAAGCTGGCGCTCACCACTCCTGCCGCCACACTGGCCACTGCGGTAATAATACCAGTGAGTACCGAGTCCCCCAGGCCATTTTGTTCCACATACAAGGAGGTATGGGTGTTTACCACATAGTAGAGGGCCGCAAAGGCAAAGCCAACTGCAGAAAGCCGCACCATAGCCCCCCAATCGTACCAGCTTTCGGTGTGGATGGCAGCAGTGCCCCCCTGGGCCTTTGTGCGGGGCAAAAAAGCCAGACCCAGGGCCACGGGCACCAGCACCATCAAAAAGCAAAGATATACATTGTACCATTGGCCAGTGGCCAGCACACCGCCCATGAGTGTACTGGCCACCCGGCCCAGCTGGAGCAGCCCTGTAACCACGCCCATTACGGTGTTCCGCTCCTGGCCTTCAAAGCTGCCGCTTACCAGCAGCGGAAACACCGTGGACTGCATTCCGTAGGCAACGCCCATTACCGCACTGCACCCAATGAGCACAGGCAGCTGGTCATGAAACAGGTAGCTGGATAGCCCCCCTGCCAAAAACACGGTCAGTGCCCCCAGCGAAAGGGTGCGGCGGCTGAACCAGCGTTCCAGCAGTGGTTCCGCCAGAATGCCTGCAATGCCCGTCAGGTTGGGCAGGGTGAGCAGCAGCAGCACTGTATTTTCGGAATAATCTGTAAAGTAAGCCACCATGCCGGACACCGCCACCGAAGGCACCATGTACAGCAGGTTCACAAAACAGATGGCCCCGATGGCCATCTTGATTCCCAGTTTGTTGTTCATTGTTTCATCCCCTGTTCCTGATTGCTATGCTGCATACCAGGCTCCCATTCCACCAGAGCCAGGTCGATGCGGCCCAGAGCCACATCGGTGCGCAGTATCTTCACCCGTACCTTATCGCCAATGGTCCAGCGGCCACCGCTGCGGGCGTCCAGCAGGCGCACACCGTCCTGCACCACTGGCTCACCCTTGCAAAAGCTCTCGCTGTGCACCAGGCCCTCCACAGTGTTAGGCAGCTCCACATACAGGCCCTGCCCTGCCACGCCGCTGATGACGCCGGGCCATTCCTCACCCAGATGCCGGGTCATGCACTCCGCCTTATAATAACTTTCGGCGGTGCGCTCCAGCTGCATGGCCGCCAGTTCCCGGTTGCTGGACTGCTGGCTTGCCTGCTGGGCAAAGGTGCCATACTGCCGCTGCAAAGCCTGGGCAGACTGCCCTTCCAGCCAGGCTGTAAGAATGCGATGAATGGCCAGATCGGGATACCGGCGGATGGGGCTGGTAAAGTGGGCATAGTCCTCCAACGCCAGGCCAAAGTGCCCCTTGGGGCTGGGCTCATAACAAGCCTTTGTCATGCTGCGCAGGATGCTGGTGTGCACCACCGGCTCTACCGGGGTGTTGCGGGTCTGCTCCAGCAGGCGGCAAAGTTCCTGCTGGGTGGGAATATCCTGCTGGAAGGTGTCCGGCAGACCGCAGGCACGCAGTACCGAGCGCAGCCGGTCCACCCGCTCCGGGTCCGGCTGCTGGTGCACCCGATACACAAAGGGCAGCTCCTTCTCACGGGCCAGCTGGGCAGCGCACTGGTTGGCCAGCAGCATAAATTCCTCAATGATGGATTCGCTCAGGCCCCGCTGGGCAGGCTTTACCTCCACACACAGGCCCTGTTCATCCAGAATCAGCTTGCTTTCCCGGCTTTCCAGCTCAATGCCGCCCCGCTCCCGGCGCAAAGCCGCCCGCAGACGGTAGAGCTGGGCCATGGCAGGCAGCTGATGGGCCACCGGCTGGTAACGGCTCACCAGTTCCTCATCCGGGGCCTGGCTGCCGTCCAGCAGCTGGTTGATTTCGGTATAAACGCCCTTGATGCGGCTGTGGATGATGGTTTTTGCAAACCGGAAGTTCACCAGGCGGCCCTTCTGGTCCAGTTCCATCAGGCAGGAGAAGGCCAGCCGGTCCTCACCGGGGTTCAAACTGCACAGGCCGTTGGAAAGCCGCCGGGGCAGCATGGGGGCCACCTGGTCGGCATAATACACCGAGGTGCCCCGGGCAAAGGCTTCCTCATCCAGCAGGGTGCCGGGCTGTACATAATGGCTCACATCCGCAATGTGCACCCCCAGCAAAAAGCCCTGTTCAGTCTGGCTCAGGCTGATGGCGTCGTCAATGTCCTTGGTTTGGGCAGAGTCAATGGTAAAAATGGGCCAGCTGCGCAGGTCCATGCGGTCCTCCATCTCCTGCTGGCTCACCGGCGGCAGGCTGTCTGCCTGCTGCTCCACCTGGGGGGCAAACTCCTGCTTGACGCCAGCAGCATAGGCCAGGGAGCGGGCGCAGTTGGCGGCCTTGTCTCCACTGCCGAACACCACCTGAATGTGTGCCTTCTGGCGCAGCAAGTCCTTATGCCGTTCCGGCAGCTGCAAGGCCACTTTATCGCCCGGCCGGGCTGTCAGTTCAGCAGGCTTCACCGCCAAAAACAACAAAAAGGGGCAGTCGTCCAGTGCGGCATACAGCCGCCCACGCTCCTGGTACAAAGTACCCACAAACTGGGTGCGGGGCTGGCAGACTTCCACAATCTCACCTTCCAGCGAACCTTCCACCCGGGGCCGGTCATACAGCCGAATGATAACCTCATCCCCCGGCAGGGCATTGCTAAGCCCCTTGCCGGGAATAAAAATATCCGCCCCATCGCTTTGGGCTGCAAAACCGAAGGTGGGAGCCAGTTTTACCAGCACCGCCCGGCGCAGCTTGCGGCTGACCGAGGGTTTGGCCGCCAGCTTGTAGACCCCCCTATTTTGTACAATGCGGCCCGCTTTTTGCAGCTGGGCCAAAGCCTGCTTTACCTTTTTGTTGTTGCCTAAAATCGCAGTAAGTTCACCTGCTTTGCAGGGGCGCTGCTCCAGCTGACGCAAAATTTTGGAACGGATAGACATAACGCTTTGTTTCCTCTCTTTTGTTTCAAACAAAAAGGGCCCGCAAAGCGGACCCTTTTGCTGGTTAGTTCATGCTGACAACGCTCAGGATGCTCACGGCAACCACCACCACAAAAAAGACGATGGATACCAGGCGGGTGGCCTTGGCCAACTTAACATCCCGGCCACGAGTGCGGCCTGCTTCCATCATGCCACCCTCGCCCATAATTGCGCCCGACAGGCCACGGCCCTTGGACTCCTGTGCCAGGGTAAGAAGCACGATGGCAATCGCTGCAAGAATCAGCACGACACCGCTGATGATCTCGATGATACTCATAGTGTAAACGCTCCTCTTGGTTTTATGCACGCTACTATACAAATGGTATCTTAGCACACAAGGGTAAAAAATGCAAGAAAATTCTGCTGTGCCGGGGCCATGCAAACCCAGTTTACAGGCTCATCTGATCCAGCCGGTCTTCCTCCCGCACCAGCGCACCGGCAGCAGGCAGGCTCTTGACCCGGTAGCGGGCCGGGTTTGCCAGTTCCAGCTGGGCCGAAGGCCGCACCCACTGGATGGACTGGTTCTTTTTGAGGGTAATTACCGCCACACCGGCGCTGTCACGGGTTTGCTTTTCGCTGATTTGCTGGGTATCTGCCAGCAGCAGGCGGCCGCCCGTGGTGCGCACCGCAATTTCGGCATCCGCTTCCAGCTGGGTCATGCAGGCCAAAGGCTCCTTATCGCTGTAGGCCTTCAGCAGCTTTTTGCGGTTTTGTTTGGTGGCATAGGCAGCCAGCGCAATCTTGGCAAACTTGCCGTTGGCATAGCCAAACAGCATATAGCCCGCATAATCGGTGGTAACGGCCATGTACAAGGGCATCTCTCCCTCGTCCATGCCCAGTGCCGCTGCCACAAATTCACCCATTACGCTGGCCTTGGTGTCGGCAAAATCACCGGCACGGCATTTGTATACCTGCCGCTGGTCGGTAAAAAACAACAGCCAGGCATCGTTGCGGGTTTCCAGCTGCTGCACCACCTCGTCCCCTTCCTTGAGCTTCTGTTCGCCGCTCATGCGCAGGGACTGGGGGGTGATTTTTTTGAAGTAACCCTCCCGGGTAAAGAACACCGTAACCGGGTAGTCCGGCATGGCTTCCTCCTGAGCAGCCTGCTGGGCGTCCGGCACATCGTACAGAATGCCGCACCGCCGAGGCTGGCCATACTTTTTGGCCACGCCGTTCAGCTCATCAATGATAATGCGCCGAATCTTCGCTTCGGATTTCAGGATTTCTTCCAGGCGGGCAATTTCCTGTTCCAGCTGCTCAATTTCCTGGGTGCGTTTGAGGATGTATTCCCGGTTCAGATGGCGCAGCTTGATTTCCGCCACATATTCCGCCTGTACCTGGTCAATGCCGAAGCCAATCATCAGGTTGGGGATAACCTCCGCATCTTCGGCGGTTTCCCGCACAATGCGGATGGCCCGGTCAATGTCCAGCAAAATAGCCTGCAAGCCCTGGAGCAGATGCAGCCGCTTCTGCTTGCCTTGCAGGTCGTGCCAGGTGCGGCGGCGCACACACTCGGTACGGAAGGCCACCCACTCCTGCAAAATCTGGCGCACACCCAGCACTCGGGGCTGCCCGCCAATGAGCACATTGAAGTTGCAGGCAAAGCTGTCTTCCAGCGGGGTGGCACGGTAAAGCTTCTGCATCAGCTTGTCCGGGTCCTGGCCACGCTTTAAATCAATGGTCAGCTTTAAGCCATTCAGGTCGGTTTCGTCCCGCATATCGCTGATTTCCTTGATTTTGCCTGTCTTTACCAGCTCCGCAATCTTATCCATAATGGCTTCCACCGTGGTGGTGGGGGGAATGCGGGTAATTTCCAGCATATTGCCTTCCTTGGCATACTGGTACTGGGCACGCACCCGCACACTGCCCCGGCCGGTTTCGTAAATTTTACGCAGCTCTGCTTCGTTGTACAAAATTTCGCCGCCGCCCACAAAGTCCGGGGCTGGCAGGGTGGTGAGCAGGTCGTGGTCGGGGTGCTTCATCAGGGCCACCGTGGTGGCGCACAGCTCCGCCAGGTTAAAGGAGCAGATGTTGGAGGCCATGCCCACCGCAATGCCCAGGGTGTTGTTGGCCAGAATGGTGGGAAAGGTTACCGGAAGCAGGGTGGGTTCCTGGGTGGTGCCGTCGTAGTTGGGCACAAAATCCACCGTATTTTTATCAATATCCCGGAACAGCTCCTCACAAACCGGCTCCAGGCAGGCCTCGGTGTAACGGCTGGCGGCATAGGCCATATCCCGGCTGTATGCCTTGCCAAAGTTACCCTTGGAGTCCACAAAGGGCACCAGCAGGCTCTCGTTGCCCCGGCCCATGCGCACCATGGTTTCGTAGATGGCTGCATCGCCGTGGGGGTTCAGGTGCATGGTGCTGCCCACAATGTTGGCACTCTTGGTGCGGGCGCCTTTTAACAGGCCCATCTCGTACATGGTGTACAGCAGCTTGCGGTGCGCAGGCTTAAAGCCATCAATCTCCGGTAATGCACGGGAGACGATTACGCTCATGGCGTAGGGCATATAGTTTTTTTCCAGGGTTTGGGTGATGGGGCTTTGCAGCACCACACCTGCATCCAGAATTTCCACATGGTCGCCCAGCTGAGGCCGGGCTGCGGCTTTGGTGGGTTTCTTTTTTGCCATTGGTTGTTCCTTTCCCTGTTACGACAAATCCAAATCGTCCAGATATTCGGCGCCATGCTGGGCAATGTGCTCCTTACGGCCTGCCAGGTTGTCGCCCAAAAGCAGGTCAAACATGGCGGCGGTATGCTCCACACCCTCCGGCTCCACCTTAATCAGGCGGCGGCTTTCCGGGTTCATGGTGGTGAGCCACATCATTTCCGGGTCGTTTTCGCCCAGACCCTTAGAGCGCTGGATGGTGTACTTCTGGCCTTGAATGCGTTCCAGAATATTCGCCTTTTCCGGCTCGGTGTATGCAAAGTAGGTTTTGGTTTTGGTGCCGATTTCATACAGGGGGCTTTCTGCAATGTAAACATACCCTTCCTGAATGAGGGTGGGCACCAGGCGGTAAAGCATGGTAAGAATCAGGGTGCGAATCTGGTAGCCGTCCACATCTGCGTCGGTACAGATTACCACCTTGTTCCAGCGCAGATTTTCCAGGTTAAAGGTGGCCAAATCTTTTTTGGCCTTTCCGCCCAGCTCCACCCCGCAGCCCAGCACCTTGATCAGGTCGGTGATAACCTCCGATTTAAAAATGCGGTCATAGTCTGCCTTCAGGCAGTTCAAAATCTTACCACGAACCGGCATAATTGCCTGATACTCGGAATCACGGCTGGTTTTTACCGCACCCATGGCCGAGTCACCCTCCACGATATACAGCTCCCGGCGGCTTACATCCTTGGTGCGGCAGTCCACAAACTTCTGCACCCGGTTGGCAATATCAATCTGGGAGGTCATGGTTTTTTTGATGCTCTGGCGGGTTTTTTCGGCGTGTTCCCGGCTTTGTTTGTTGATGAGCACCTGCTGGCAGATTTTTTGGGCATCCTCCGGATTTTCCAAAAAGTACACTTCCAGATTGTGCTTCAAAAACTCGGTCATGGCCTGGGCCACAAACTTGTTGTTGATGGCCTTTTTGGTCTGGTTTTCGTAGCTGGTGCGGGTGGAAAAGGTGTTGGAAACATACACAAGGCAATCCTGCACATCGTTGAAGGTAATTTTGCTCTCGTTTTTTTTGTACATTCCCTTGCTTTTGAGGTACCCGTCAATCTGGTTCACAAAGGCAGTGCGCACAGCCCGGTCGGGGCTGCCGCCATGCTCCAGCCAGCTGGAGTTGTGGTAGTATTCCAGCTTCTGCACCTTGTTGGAAAAGCAGAACGCTGCACTCATCTTCACTTTATAGTCCGGCTGGTCCTCCCGGTCCCGGCCCACAGCCGAGGATTCGCAGTACCGCACCGGGGTCAGGTAGTCCAGCCCCACGGTTTCGTTGACATAATCCTCAATGCCCTTTTGGTAGCAGAACTCCTGGGTGATGGGTTCTGCCCCGGTGCGGTCGTCCAGTACCAGGGTAAGGCCTGCATTCACCACCGCTTGGCGGCGCATGGTATCCACAAAATATTCGGTGGGAACATCCACCTCGGTAAACACCTGGGTGTCCGGCTTCCAGCGGATGATGGTACCGGTGCGGCGGCCCTTGTAGGGTTCCTTTTCCAGCTGGCCTACCGGCTCACCGGATGCAAATTCCAGATGATAATGGAAGCCATCCCGGTAGACATCGGCCTTCATCCATTCGCTGGCATACTGGGTGGCGCACAGACCCAGGCCGTTCAGACCCAGAGAAAATTCATAGTTGTCTTCCCCGGCAGAATATTTGCCGCCGGCGTACATCTCGCAGAACACCAGCTCCCAGTTGTAACGCTCCTCGTTGGGGTTGTAATCCACCGGGAGACCCCGGCCAAAGTCCTCCACCTGCACACTGCCATCCTTGAACCGGGTGAGCACAATGCGGTCGCCATGGCCTTCACGGGCTTCGTCGATGGAGTTGGACAGGATTTCAAAAATGGAGTGGGCACAGCCGTCCACACCGTCCGACCCAAAGATAACGGCCGGCCGCTTTCGCACCCGGTCTGCACCCTTCAGGCTGGAAATGCTCTGGTTGCCGTATTCCTGTTTTTTCGCCAAGGTTGGTACCTCCCTTTCTGTAAATCCCCTTGCAAGGGCTAGTGCCGGCAGGTTCCACCGGCGGGGCAGCCCCTCTCCCAAAGGGAAAGGGGCTGTGTAACTACGGTAATGTTGAGAGGTACTTTCCTTGCAGGCAGCAGCCGGTAAATACCGCCGCCGCACTGCTTGGCAGTCCTACTCTTTATAGGCAGCCCGCTCCCATTGTGGCCCCCTTGCGGCAGATTCATTCCCTTGCTGTAAGAAGGCACCGCCCAATGGCAGGGCCGCGCATTGTTCTATTTAACCATGGCCAGCCCGCAAATGTCAAGGCCACCCCTGCCCCCATGGGCTTGCATCTGCCGCAGATTCTCCGCCGGGCGGCAGGGTTCCAACAGCTTTCGCTCCCCCTTTCTTTTGCCAGCGGCGGCGGGATTGAGCTTGACGAATTTACGCAAAAAGTCTCCCTGCCCCGGCAGATGCCGCAGACAGGGAGACTTTTCTGGATACTTTATCCTTGTTGGTTCGGCGCACAAAGGGCAGCAGATCTTACCGCATAAGCAAAAAGCCTGTGAGCGCAATCAGGCCGCAAAGCACTGCGGTGATGGGCGGTGCCCAGCGGATGATTCGCTCCGCCACCAGGTCACGGGGGTCAAATTCCTCATCGTAGCCCTCAGAGTAGTCCTCATAGCCGTCGTAACCTTCACCATCGTCGTACTGGTCGCCCTGCCAGTCCTCCTGGTCCTTCTGTACCGGCTTATCCCGATACAAATCACGGGCAGCACCAGCGGCCCGGCGGCGGGCATCCGGCACAACACGCATATCGCTGTCGTCCTCAGGCTCAGGCTGGGGCGGGGGTACATTGTAGCCCCGCTGGCCAAACTGCTGCACATAGACGCCCTCCTTTTTGAGGGGGGGCACTGCACGGGTGGTAGCCTGATCCTGTGCAGAAGAAACCAGACGGGTGGGCTGTTCATCTGCCGCAACCCGCTGGGCCGATGCACCGGTTTGCAAAAGGGTGGACAGGGTGTTTTGCAGCAGAATGCGGTCACTGCCGCACTCACTGCACCAAACACCCTCCTCCTCTCTGGGATGGAAGGCACCGCAGGCGCAGTACCAGCCCTGGTCCAGCACCTGGGGTACATACTCCAGGCCATTTTTGCGGGTGCGTTCTTCCAGCCGGGAAGCCACATCGGCCGGCAGCTTTTTGGGCGCAGGCAGGCGGGTGCGGCTAAAGCCGGTCAAATCAATAATGCCGCCATCGGCCAGGTAGGCCTCCAGCAAGTCCACCTCCACACTGCCAATGGCATCGGTCCCAATGTACACTGCATCGTCAGAGCCGAATACCTGGCCGTTGGAGGTATCCAGCCCTTGGTAGCAGAATTCATCCTGGCAGACCACAGCGCCGGTGCGGTCCTTGCATTTGAATTGCACCAGCAGAGCCACAATGGGCTGGTTGGTAATATTTTTAAAGGAAAGGCAAACCGCAATATCGCCGGTAACATCTCCTTTAAGCAGCTCCACCTTTACAAACTGAATGGGGCTGCCTTTGGTGTAATAATTGGCACGGGATTGCGCCAGAAGGTCAAAATTTTCCTCCATGGCTCTTTACTCCTTTCGATCAAACAGCATCAGTCCTGCTGCTCCGGCTGGGCCGGTTCGGCAGGCTGGGCAGGTTCAGCGGGCTGGGCCACCTGGGCAGGCTCCGCTGTCTGAGCCGGTTCAGCCGGTGCAGGTGCAGGCTCCTGCTCCAGGCTGGGCAGGCTGCCTCCCTCCATCAGGGTGCGGAACTCCTGACCGGAAAGCTTTTCACGCACCATCAGCTCTTTGGAAACGATGTGCAGCTTATCCATGTTCTCGCTCAGAATACGGCGGGCACGCTCAAAGGCTTCGTCCACAATGTCCCGAATTTCGCTGTCGATTTCCGCAGCGATGGTTTCGGAGTAGCCTTTGCCCTGGCTGAAATCACGCCCCAGGAAGGTTTCGCCTGGGTCAGAGCCGTACACCACAGGCCCCAGCCGCTCGGAGAATCCGTACCGGGTTACCATGCTGCGGGCGGTCTGGGTGGCACGCTCCAAATCGTTGGAAGCACCGGTGGAAATATCCTCCAGTACCAGGCTTTCCGCCACACGGCCGCCCAACAGGCTTACAATGCGCTCCTGCATGGCGGTTTTGGTTACATAGCTTGCATCCTTATCCGGCAGGTACATGGTAAAGCCACCGGCCTGGCCACGGGGAATGATGCTGATTTGATGCACCGGGTCGTTGGTGGGGCAGAACCAGCTGGTAATGGCATGGCCAGCCTCGTGGTAAGCGGTGAGTTTTTTCTCTTTTTCGGTCACCACACGGCTCTTCTTTTCGGGGCCTGCCACCACCTTGATGGAAGCTTCCTCGATTTCCTTTTCGGTGATGGCCTTTTTGCCCCGGCGTGCGGCCAGCAATGCGGCCTCGTTCACCAGGTTTTCCAGGTCTGCACCCGCAAAACCGGCAGTGGACTGGGCAATGGTTTTAAGGTTAACATCGGGAGCCAGAGGCTTTTTGCGGGTGTGTACCTTCAAAATCTCCTCACGGCCCTTCACATCGGGCAGACCCACATACACCTGGCGGTCAAAACGGCCAGGCCGCAGCAGGGCATGGTCCAGAATATCCGCACGGTTGGTGGCGGCAATCACAATCACGCCCTCGTTGGCGCCAAAGCCGTCCATCTCCACCAGCATCTGGTTCAGGGTCTGTTCCCGCTCGTCGTGACCGCCGCCCAGGCCGGTGCCGCGCTGGCGGCCCACGGCGTCGATTTCGTCAATAAAGATAATGCTGGGAGCGCTCTTTTTGGCCTTCTCGAACAGGTCCCGCACACGGGAAGCACCCACGCCCACATACATTTCCACAAAATCGGAACCGGAAATGGAGTAGAAGGGCACGCCTGCCTCACCGGCACAGGCCCGGGCCAGCAGGGTTTTACCGGTACCCGGAGGGCCTACCAGCAGTACGCCATGGGGAATGCGGGCACCCAGACTGTTAAAGCGGCTGGGGTCCTTCAGGAACTGAACGATTTCCTCCAGTTCTGCCTTTTCCTCATCGGCTCCTGCCACATCGGCAAAGGTGGTTTTACGCTTTTCGTCCCCCTGCTCTTTCACCTTGGCACGGCCCACATTCATGATGTTGCCGCCCTGGTTGCCCCGGAACATAAAGAAGAACAAAAAGATCATGCTGCCCACCATGACCGCCATCATCAGAATGTCGGCCCAGGGAATGCTGCTCTTAATGGGGCTGTAATCCTGGTACATGGGTGCGTCGGGGTGTGCATCGTTATAGGCCTGAATGTAAGGCTGTACATCCTCGTAAAAAATGCTAAAATAAGGCACCTGATAGGTTACCCGGTAGATGCCTTTTCCGCTGGGGAATACATCGCTGGGGTCCTGCTGAACACTGCTGCCGGTCATCAGCAGGCTCATCATGCCCCGCTGGGCATTCTGAGCAGCCGCCTTTTCGGTGTCCACAGCCTGCTTGGGCAGCTCCACCGCTCCCTCCACCAGAGCCAGCTTGATGCTGCCGGTGTTCAGGTCCATATCAAAGCCCACAACCTGCTGATTTTTAAAATAACTGAGCATTTTAGAGTAGCTCATGGGCATGGTTTGGGTGTTCATCACAGACCACAGGTTCAGTGCCAGCACACTCAATGCCAGCAGAACCACGATTAGTACGCCATTAAATTTGGGTCTCCGCTGCAAAAATCTCATCTCCTATCTGTTACGGCAAAAGGGAGATTGTGCCAATCTCCCTTTGCGCCGCTCTATCATAAGAAAACGCCTGCCAGGTTTGCCGGCAAAACAGCGTCTTATGGGTCAGTTTTCGTAAACTTCCGGCTTGAGAATTCCCACATAGGGCAGGTTGCGGTATTTTTCGTCGTAGTCCAAGCCGTAGCCTACCACGAATTCATCCGGCACCTGGTAGCCCACATAGTCTGCCTGCAGGTCCACAGCACGGCGCTCCGGCTTATCCAGCAAAGCAGCAATGCGAATGCTGGCCGGGTTGCGGCTGGCCAAAAGGCCCTTGAGGTAATTCAGGGTAATGCCGGAATCCAGAATATCTTCCACCACAAGAATATCCTTGCCGGTGAGGTCCTGGTCCAGGTCCTTGATGATTTTAACCTCGCCGCTGCTGCTGGTGCCGCTTCCGTAGGAGGAAACCACCATAAAGTCAATGGCGCAGGGCATATCGATGCAGCGCATCAGGTCTGCCAGGTAAACCACAGCGCCCTTGAGCACCGTTACCAGCACCAGATTTTTGCCCTGGTAGTCCTTGGTAATCTGTGCACCCATCTCGGCGCACTTGGCTTTGAGCTGTTCCTCGGTAAAAAGCACCTGTAAAATGTCGTTGTTCATGCTCATGTTTCTAACTCCTTTGCCCTGGGGCAGATGGTAAGGATGCGCTGGGTGTGCGGCCCAGGGCGCATATCCTCTGCGGCGCCTTCTCCCCACAGCCACACCACCTGGCTGCCTTGTGCAAGCAGAGGCAGTAGGCTGCGCTGGGCAGCTGGCACCGCTTTTTCATTGAATAGCTTTTTCAAGGTTTTGCTGCCGCCACGCCCTGCCGGACGAAACACATCCCCCGGCTGACGGGTGCGGACAGACAATGCATCACTTATTTTATCATAATCAAGGGCATTGTTTAAGCCTTTTTTGCTGGTTTGCGCAATTTTTTTCATCTGTTGGGCCTGCTGTCCTTCCAGCAAGGTCAGCTCCAGCGTATAGCCCCCCGGCAGGTGGTACACGCCGGGATGGGCAGGCGCAGGGGCCGCCGGGCTGCAAACAGCCAAATCTGCCCAGCAAATCTGGCCCTTGCGCAGCTCCAGCCGCAGGCCGGGGCCCAGCTCCACTGCACTGATTTCTCCGGCACACAACCGGTTCAAAGGCTCCAAATCCGTCTGGCGCAGGGTTCGTTTGCTGGCCACTAGCTGGGCCAATGCTTCCTGAAGAACCGGCTGGGGGGCCTGAGCCAGAATGCACCGCTCCCATCCATGGGGTGTTTTGGCCTTTTGTAGCAAGTTTGCCCCTTCCTGGGCAAAATATTGCTGCCACTGGGCCAGCCGGGTGCAAAAGTCCCCCAGGGCCTGCTGGGCTTTGGGGTTAATCTGCTCCAGCTGGGGAATGACCTTGTGGCGAATGCGATTACGGGCATATCGCTGGTCCAGATTGCTTTCATCCACCGCAAAAAGAATACCGTTTGTGCGGCAGTAATCCTCGGTGCAGGCCCGCTCCACCTCCAAAAGAGGCCGGATGTAGCCGGGCCGCTGGGCCGGGATGCCCACTGCCCCCCTGGGGCCGGTGCCCCGTGCCAGCCGAAACAGTAGGGTCTCCGCCTGGTCGCTTAGGGTGTGGGCGGTGGCAATGACCCCGGGCCGCTGCTCCAGCAGCTGGTCAAAATAGCTGTACCGCAGCTGCCTTGCCCAATCCTCACTGCGGTGCTCTGCCTGGGGCGGATGGCTGAAACAGTGGAGCGGCACGCCTCGGCCAGTACAAAATTCTTCCACCAGCTGCTGTTCCTGTAAAGCCGCCGGGCGCAGGCCATGGTTCACATGCACCGCCTCCACCTGTAGTTCAAACAGCTCCTGCAAGTTCAGCAGACAGGCCAGCAGCGCCATGGAGTCCGCTCCGCCGGATACCGCCGCAATCACCCGCTGACCGGGGTGGGTCTGCTGGGCCAGTGCACGGGCCGCTGCCCGTTCCAGCTCATGCATGGTTGTAGTCCAGGTTCACGAACCGGGTGTGGGCACCATCCCAGCCCAGGTCCACCTTGCCGGTTTCACCGTGACGGTTTTTTGCAATGATGCACTCCGCCGTGCTGGAGTTGCTCTCCTCCAGGCTTTCGCCGCTCATGGAGGCATAGTACCCTTCCCGGTACAAAAACAGCACGATGTCTGCGTCCTGCTCGATGGAACCGGAGTCACGCAGGTCCGAAAGCTGGGGCCGGTGGTCGCTGCGGCCACTGCCCTTTTCCGCCGCACGGGACAGCTGAGACAGGGCAATGACCGGCACATTCAGCTCTTTTGCCATGATTTTAAGGTTTCGGGTAATATCACTGATTTCCTGCACCCGGTTTTCGGTGCGCCGGCCGCTGGTCATCAGCTGCAAATAGTCAATCACCACCAGCCCAATGGGCGCTTTGTCTGGGTCTTGGTTGATTTTGCGAATTTTTGCCTTCACCTCTGCAATGGTAATGCCAGAGGTATCGTCCATAAAAATAGGCACATCGTGGAGCACATCCATGGCGTGGGCCAAATCCTCCCAATCGCTGTTTTTCAGCGCACCGGAACGGAAGGCATGGCTGTCCACACCTGCTTCCGCCGAGAGAATACGGTTGGTAAGCTGCTCCTTGCTCATTTCCAGGCTGAAAATCGCCACCGGAATGCGACTCTTTTTGGCCACATTGGTGGCAATGTTCAGCGCAAAGCTGGTTTTACCCATACCAGGGCGGGCCGCCAGGATAATCAAATCCGAACGGCCCAGGCCGGTGAGAATACTGTCCAGATAGGTAAATCCGGTGGGGATACCTGCATATTTATCTTTATTGGGGCCTGCAATTTTTTGCAGGGTGGCCATGGTTTCCAGAAACGCATCCGAAAGGCGGGTAAGCTCCTCCCGCTTTTGGATGGAGCGGATGTCGGTGAGCTGCTGCTCCAGACTTTCCAGCAGCAATTCTGCATCCGGCCGGTCGCCGCTTTGCTTGAGCACCGACTGGGCCAGGTGCATTACCTGACGGGTAAGGTACTTATCCGCCACAATGCGGGCATACGCCTCAAAATTGCTGATGGAGGGCACCACCTCGGCCAGCCGGGCAATGTACACCTTGGCTGCCTCCAGGCTTTCAAACACACCGGTCTGGTCCACCGCATCAATCAGGGTGACTGCATCCAGTTGTTCGGTGCCAGAAAACAGCTGCACCATCTGGGTAAAGATTTCCCCATTCTGCCGGGAATAAAACATATCCGGTTTCAGGGTATTGATGAGGGCCGGCATCACCCGCTCGCTGTCCAGCAGGGCAGCCCCCAGCACCGACTGTTCCGCCTCCATGTTATAGGGCTCGGACAGTCCCATGGTTTCCAGTTCCAAATTCATATCCTGCATAGGTTTCCTTTCCCCCGCCGGGGCCGCCTAACAATTTGCCTGCGAACAAGTGCGCCCAGCGGCAACCGCTGGGCGCACCAATAGCTGATTACTGCTGCTCTTCCACCTTTACCTTAAAGGTACTGGTTACACCGGGGTGCAGCTTAACGGTGGCGCCATAGGTGCCGAACTCCTTAATGTCCCGCTCCAGTTCCACCTTGCGTTTGTCAATCTCGTGGCCAACCTGCTGGCTCAGGTGCGCTGCCACTTCCTTGGAAGTGATTTTGCCAAACAGACGGCCGCCGTTGCCCTTGGAGCGAATCAGCACAACCTTATCCTTAATGGTATCGGCCAGCTGACGAGCAGCCTCCAGTGCCTCTGCAGCGTGGTGCTCCTTGGCTTCGTTCTTGGTACGCACCATGTTCAGTGCAGTGGCATCGGCCTGGGCAGCCAGATTGCGGGGGAACAAAAAGTTGCGGGCGTAGCCGTCCGAAACCTCATGGATTTCATCTTTTTTACCGATGTTTTTAACATCCTGCTTCAAAATTACCTTCATGGTGTTACTCTCCTTTATTTCCTGTTTGCACCAGCCATACAGGGCTTTTTCCTTTTGGCGGGCACTTATAGCTCCTGAGGGCCATTTTCCTGCCGGGCTGCCTGTTCCTGGTCTGCCCGGTAAGCCGCAATGGCCTGGCGTATCTTTTGTTCGGCAGTTTGAATGTCGGTGTTTTTCAGCTGGGCACCTGCCATGGTAAGGTGTCCGCCGCCGCCCAGCTTCTCCATGATGAACTGCACATTCACAGCACCCATGCTGCGGGCAGAGATGGTTACATCGCTGCCCTTTTGCACCGCCACAAAGCTGGCCCCCACTCCATCAATGGTAAGCAGGTCATTTGCGGCCTGGGGTACCGCCACATCCATACCTGCAGGCAGCGCATCGGACGCCGAAACTGCACACCCCATGTAAAGATGGGCCGATTCCACCAGATTGCACTTTGCGGCGTATTCCTCCATGCTGGAGTTAAACAGCAGCTTCACCCGCTCGGTCATGGCGCCCATCTTTCGCAGATAGGCAGCCGCCTCAAAGGTGCGCACCCCTGTGTGCAGAGCAAAATTGCGGGTATCCAGCATGATGCCAGCCAGCAGTGCTTCCGCTTCCAGCGGGTCTGGCCGGGATTGTCCCTTATTTACATACTGAATCAGCTCGCTCACCAGCTCGCTGGCCGAGGATGCGTAAGGCTCGTGGAACGAAAGCACTGCATCCTCAATATGTCCCACCGCCTTGCGGTGATGGTCAATCACCACCACCTGACGGCATTTTTCATAAATTTCCCTGCTTTCCAGCAATCCTTTAATGTGGGTGTCCACCACAATCAGCAGAGTTTTGGGGGTAATGTAGTCCAGTGCCTTCTGGGGTGCAATAAAATCCTCCCCCCGACCGGCCCGGTCGAAGGCTTGCAGCAGGCTTTGCGCCAGCGTAGCCTCCCGCCGGATGGCAATAACAGCCGGCACATTCATGCTTTTGCAGATGCTCAGCACGCCAATGGCGGAACCCAGGCTGTCCAGATCGCTGAGCCGGTGGCCCATAATAATCACGCTGTCCGCCTGATGAATCATATCCGTGAGAGCGGTGGCAATAATCCGGCTCTTCACCCGGCTGCGCTTTTCTACACTGCGGGACACGCCGCCATAAAAAGCAAAGCCATCCGGGGTTTTTACCGCCGCCTGGTCACCGCCCCGGCCCAGGGCCATATCCAGGCTTTGCTGGGCCAGTTCCTGGCACTGGTGCAGGGTTTGGCCGCCCCGGCCCACGCCAATGGAAAGGGTCATGGGCACAGCGCAATCCAGGCTGCGCACCTGGTCCAGCAGGTCAAACTTTGCTGCCACCATCTCCCGCATATGGCGTTCTTCCACCACAGCTATGTAGCGGGCATCGCTGATGCGCCGCAAAAAACCGGTGGTATGGGCAAAATAGTCCTCCATTACCCGGTTGACTGCCTCAATCTGGCGGGCCCGCTCGGAGTCCTTCATATCTGCAAGCAGCTCGTTGTAGCCGTCAATTTCCAGCAGCATACAGGCGGGGCGGGTGGCGGAATACTCCGCTGCCTCCCACCGCAGCTGGGTTTCATCCAGCAGATACAAAATACGAACATCCTGGGACTGGCTGCCTGCGGGCTGGCTTGCGTGCACGGCATAGGTCTGCTCGCCCACGCTCAGCACCTGGCCTTTGGGCTGTGCGCATTGTTCCAAATCCAGGCCGGGCAGCACCGCTTTCAGGGGCGGAACCACCTGCTCCTGCCCCTGCAAAATGGTGGCGCAGAAGGCACGGTTGTACCAGATAATGGAACAATTGTCCACCAGGGCGGCCGGCAGCTCCAGCCCTTCCAGCCCCAGCTGGCCAGGAGCTTGTGCACCGGCACTGCGTACCATGCGGGCAACCGACCGGGTAATCGTGCGGGACAGCATCCAAAACAGCAGCGCTACCACCGCCAGCAGCGGCACCATAACCCAAAGAATGCGCAAATCCACCAAAGCCAGCAGCACGGTGAGCACCAGACATAGTACCCCCAGGGCTGCACAGCACGCTTCCAGTGTAAACCTTGGCCGTAGATGCATGGCCTTGCCTCCTTTGCAGTTTGCCCCAGCGGGCAAACACCATTAAACTTCCATCAAGATGGGCAGAATCATGGGGCTGCGCTTGGTTTTGCGATAAATATACGAAGAAAGAGCCTCCCGCACACGGGTTTTTACGCTGTTCCAATCCCGCACATGCTCACTGGCGCAGCGCTCAAAGCACTGAGAGACCAGCCGCCGGGCTTCGTCCATCAGTTCCTCGCTCTCCCGCACATACACAAATCCGCGGGATACAAGGTCCGGACCGGCTACTACCTCTCCGGTAATGCTGTCCACCGTGGCCACCACAATCACCAGACCGTCCTCCGAGAGGTGGCGGCGGTCCCGCAGTACCACATTGCCCACATCGCCCACGCTCAGCCCGTCCACCATGACGGCGCCGGAGGGTACCGGCTCGCCGGTTTTCAGCTCATCGGCACTGAGGATGATGTCCTGACCTACCTCGGCAATGTGGATATTCTTTGCAGGAATGCCCAGGCTCTCGGCGGTCATGGCGTGTTTTTTCAGCTGCTTGTACTCGCCGTGTACCGGCAGGAAGTACTTAGGCGCAGCCAGGGTGAGCACCAGTTTTTGTTCCTCCTGGCAGGCATGGCCGGATACATGCACATCGTACATGGACTCGTAAATTACCTGTGCACCCAAGCGCAGCAAACCATTTACCACCTTGGTAACCATCTTTTCGTTGCCGGGAATGGGCGTAGCAGAAATAATAATAAAGTCTCCGGGGCCTACCCGCACATTCCGGTGGCTTGCGCTGGCCATGCGGGACAGAGCACTCAAAGGCTCGCCCTGGCTGCCGGTGGTGATGAGCACCACCTTTTCGGGGGGATACTTGTTAATCTGCTCCAGATCAATGAGCACCCCTTCCGGTGCATGGAGGTAGCCCAGTTCCATGGCCATCTTGGTGTTGTTGGCCATGCTCCGGCCGGAAACAGCCACCTTGCGGCCATTCTCCACGGCCAGGTCAATAATCTGCTGCACCCGGTAGATGTTGGAGGCAAAGGTAGCAATGATGATACGCTTTTTATCTGCCTGACGGAACAGGTTGCCAAAGCTCTGGGCCACCTTGTGCTCGGTGGCGGTAAAGCCAGGCCGTTCTGCGTTGGTGGAATCGCTCAGCAGAGCCAGCACGCCCTTTTTGCCGTATTCGGCAATGGCGGCCAGGTCGGTGGGGCCATCGGACAGAGGGGTGTAGTCAATTTTAAAGTCACCCGTCTGGATGACCACACCGGCGGGGCACTCAATGGCCAGGGCCACCGCATCCGGAATGGAGTGGTTCACATGAATGGGCTCCACGGTAAAGCAGCCCAGCTTGAACTTGCGCCGGGGCTGAATTTCCACCAGCTTGGTGCGGCCCAGCAGACCGTGCTCCTCCAGCTTGTTTTTAATCAGGCCAATGGTCAGCTTGGTGGCATAGATGGGCAGATTCACCTGCTTGAGCAGATAGGGCAATGCGCCAATGTGGTCTTCGTGACCGTGGGTAATGACCACGCCCTTGATTTTATCCTTGTTTTGCACCACATAGGTGAAATCGGGGATTACCAGGTCAATGCCGAACATATCGCTGTCCGGGAATACCAGGCCGCAGTCCACAAGGAGCATATCCCCCTGGCACTCGTAGAGGGTGATGTTTTTGCCCACCTCGCCCAGGCCGCCCAGCGGGATAATGTGCATGGGGATAGCAGGGGTGCGGTTCTTTTCCTTGGGAGCCTTGCCGCCGGGTTTGCGGCTGCGGCCGTAGTAAGTGCGGCGGCGGGGTGCCTGCTGGCCATTCTCGCTGCGCTGGGGGTTGTTTTTTACGGCAGGACGGGGCTGCCGTTCTTTTTTGGGCTGTGTTCCAGCCGAGCGTTCGCTTTGGTTCATAGATTATTTTCTCCTTTACAATCAAGCCACGGACGGTGCAGAAATGCCAAAAGCTCCTGTACCGGGTTGGATTTAAGTAAGCAGCCGTGTTGCGCTGCTGGTTCAGTTTGTTTTGATGTGCGGCAGCACCTGCTACCCCACACCCGATAAAATCAGGCAATCAACAGCCTTTGGGCGCAGCGGGTCCATTTGTTCAATGCGACCGGGCCCCTTTTTTATCACGCACAAAGAGCATGGCTGCTCGTGGCATTCTGCGGCCCTGCTCGGCTAAGGCGGGTAAACTTTCCCAACCTAAAGTTGATTTCATTATACTATTTATACCAACGCCGTGTCAATTATTCCCCTTGTGGGCCGCTTTAAAACAGGCTATAATGAAACAGTAATTCGGCGGCGGCGCAGCTGTGCGCAGCCCGGCCTGCAAGGAGGCACCATGAAACACATCGAGATTTTTACCGACGGCGCTTGCAGCGGCAACCCCGGCCCAGGGGGGTGGGGTGCCGTTCTGCGCTACAAGCAGCACGAAAAAGAGCTGTCTGGCGGCGAGGCCGAAACCACCAACAACCGTATGGAGCTCACTGCTTTTATCCGGGCTTTGGAGCAGCTGAAGGAGCCTTGTCACATTACCTTTTGCAGCGACTCTAAATATGTAATAGATGGTTTAGAAAAGGGCTGGGCCAAGGGCTGGCGGGCAAGAGGCTGGAAAAAGAGCGATAAATCCCCCGCCCTTAACTCGGACCTTTGGGCCCGTCTGCTGGATTTGTGCGAGCCTCATACCATTGAATACAAATGGATTAAGGGCCACGCAGGCCACCCGGAAAACGAGCGGTGCGACCGGCTGGCTGTGGAACAAAGCAAGCGATACGGCGGCCGCCAGGCCTGACCGCACAATCCAACAAAAAAGGAGCGCATACAAACCATGAGTGAGGTACTGTTTCCCGGCAATCAGTTTTCCACCTACGAACAGCAGGACCGGGTGCTGGTGGGTGTTTCCGGCGGGGTGGACTCCGCCGTCTGCGTACATATCTTACAGGACCAGGGGTTTGCAGTGACCGGTGCGGTTATCCGTTTTTCCCCTGCCCACGACAAAGCCGTGGAGGAAGCCAAGGCCGCTGCTGCTTCGCTGGGCATTCCGCTGGAAATTATTGAAGCCGGGCCGGAATTTGAGCAAAGGGTGGTACAGCCCTTCTGCCAGGATTACTGTGCAGGCCGCACCCCCAACCCCTGCATCCTGTGCAATCCGGAGGTTAAATTCAAGCTGCTGGTGCAGCGGGCGGACGAGCTGGACATCCCCTTTGTGGCCACCGGCCATTATGCCCGGGTGGAACAAACCGAACAGGGCGAATACCGCATTGCCCGGCCGGAAAGCACCGCACGGGACCAAAGCTATATGCTGTACCGGCTGGATCAGAGCGTTTTAAGCCGCCTGTGCCTGCCCTTGGGCGAATTTGAAAAAGAGGACATCCGGGCCATGGCACGGGATCTGGGGCTGCCCTGTGCAGACAGCCCGGACAGCATGGAAATCTGCTTTATTCCGGATGGCGATTATGCCGGCTTTATTGCCCGCCGAGGCATGACCGACAAACAGGGCCGCTTTATTGGGCCGGATGGGCAGGATCTGGGCCCCCACCAGGGCGTAAGCCATTACACGGTGGGCCAGCGCAAGGGTCTGGGCATTGCACTGGGCAAGCCTGCCTTTGTAAAAGCCATTCTGCCCAGCGGAGATGTGGAACTGGGCTGGGCCGGGGAGGAATTTTTCAGCAGCATTCAGCTGGAAAACATCTGCACCCCCAGTGGTGTGCCCCTGCCTGCTGGCGACTATCTGGTAAAGGTGCGCAGCGCCGCCCCCCTCACCCCCTGCCAATTTGACGGTGAGTGCACGCTGGTATTTCAGGAGCCCACCCGTGCCCCTGCACCGGGGCAGAGTGCGGTACTCTACCAAAACAACCAGGTGGTAGGCGGCGGCATCATCGCCCGCAGCCTGTAACCTCCAGCCTGGCGGCCTTCTGTGTTTTTTACCATTTCCTTTTCTTTTGCCCTGTCCTGGTCTGCCTCCGGGACAGGGCTTTTTTTTAACCCTTTGTGCCAGCTTCATTCCGCCGTGCAAAGGGCCTTACAGCAAGGCTGTGCCGGCCATCTTAAAAAATTTTCAAAAAATTTTCAAAAACAGGGTTGACTTTCCCTGAAAGCTGTCGTATAATAATCATCGTCGCTGGTGCGGCAACGCAAGTGGCCCGGTAGTTCAGTTGGTTAGAACGCTAGCCTGTCACGCTAGAGGTCGTGGGTTCGAGCCCCATCCGGGTCGCCATTTGCTGCTATGGCTCAGGTGGTAGAGCACATCCTTGGTAAGGATGAGG
>CALWNE010000055.1 GCA_944382705.1 uncultured Allofournierella sp. | reverse complement strand
TGGAGATATAAAACTCCTTTACCCCATCTAGTTCATACTTGCGTTCCACCAGTTTAATAGCTCCACTGGTTAAATCAACAATTACAGACTCATCCACCTTGCCGGAAGCGGCCGGCAGAATGGTACGCTGCTTAATGAGGGCATTGTAGTGCTGCCCTTCCACCTGCTGGTAGAAGTGAGCATAGGCTGTTTTGTAGTTCATTTTTAAGAGAGCCACACTTTCCCTTCCATCAACAGAGCCATATATCACAATCAAATCTCCATTGGGAATGGCGGGATTGTGCCGCATCACCTCAAAAAACTCTGCTGCAATCTGCTTGGAACACTGCACAAAATCTTCCGTTTCCAGCAGCAAGGCAGGAAAAGTGGACTCTGGCAGAAAGGTGCAGTTCTTAACTGCATCGTTGGTATAGGCTTTTTCCAGATGGGCCAGCAGATAGTCCATGTCCTCCCCTTCCAGCTCCAGCAGCCGGTCAGAAAAAACCGGTGCGCCGCCGCTGGAATCCAGCACATGAACAATGGCCTTAAAAATTTGCAGTTCCATAGATTCTCCTTTTGATAATGTTTACACTATCTGCCATTATACCGAACTTTTTCTTGTTTGAATAGCCCATAAAGATACAAAAAGCATCTGGAATGCCCCAAAATCAGGACATTCACAGATGCTTTTTGTTAAAACGCTATGCCGAGTGTTTTGCTCGCTGCATTACTGCTTGGGACGACGCAGGAACATTACACCCAGGCCCGCAGCAGCAGCTACCACTACTACAGCAGCCACCACAATGGGCATTGCCAGGCCATTGGAGCTGGCATTGGCTTCCAGCTGAGAATCTGCGCTGCTTGCCTGGCTGGAAGCATCCTGAGAAGATGCATCCTGCTGGGCGCTTGCAGCTACAGAGCTACTCTCAGACTGAGAGCTAGAAACAGACTCAGAACTCACAGGCTCACTGGAAGAAGAATTGTTGCTGCCAGTGGTCTTGTTGGTGGAGGGATTTGCCCCAGTGCTGCCCTGAGCAGGCTGAGCGGTGGGGTTCGGAGTTGCCGTTGCCACAGTACCAGCAGCGTCGGTGGGTTTTGCAGTGGGCTTTGCAGTTGCCGTTGCGCTAGGAGCGTTGGTCGGCTTTGCAGTTGCCGTTGCACCAGGAGCATTGGTAGGCTTTGCAGTTGCACTGGGGGTAGCCGTAGACTCAACCGGTGCTTCAGTGGGAGCAGGGGTGGGTGCGGGAGCACTCTCTCCATCCTTCAAGGTTGCAGTGGTGTACTGCATGGTGGGATAGCTCTTGTTGGTGCGGCCGGTCAGCAGCACCAAATCCTTGCTGTCCTCCTCCTGGCTCATGCCGCCAGTGCTCAAGGTAACTTCCAGATAATCACCAGAAGCACTGGTGATTTCTACCTGACCCAAGTCTACAGTTTGACCGTTGAACAGTTTGCCATTGGCGCCTGCCACATACACAGTAAGCTCATTGGTTTCTTCGTCAAAACGGAACTCGTGTACGGTACCGGGCAGTTTTTCGTTGAACTTAAAGTTCACATCCGCCTGGCTCAGAGAACCAGCTACCAGATTCAGCTTCATCTGGAGCTGAAGGGCGTTCACACCTTCGGCGGCAGAGTCGCCATTGAGAGAAACGGATACATCTGCTCGATTCTCTCCTGTGGACTTGAAAGCAGTTTCTGCATCTGCAGCTGCCAGTGCCTGAAATGGGAACACCAGCGCCATAAGGCCAGCTGCTACCAAGCCTTTAATCCGTTTGTTCATGGAATTCTCCTTTTATTTGCGTCCACTGTTTATTCAGCGGTGTTTGCATCAATCACCAGCTCTGGCAGTTCAGAGGGAACTGTTGCCCAGTTGGAGTCACTTACCAAACGCTGGCCATTGTTGGTTTGTGCATCGTCCACACGATAAAGCTCTACACGAACCTTTTCGGGCAGCACAGCACTGTCAGAAATCCAGTATACCCAGCGACCGTCGGAAGTATTGGCCAGATCGCCTTCTTCCGGCACAGGTGCCAGAATAATCTGGCTGGACTCGCCTTCGCCGCTCTCGTCGTAGCCAACAATCTTGCCATCCTGATCGTACAGAATTACCACATTGAAGGCGGGGTTACCCTTATAGGAACCAGTGAACACAATGGAACCTGCGGGGATTACATCCTCATCCTTACCGCCGTACTTGTAGTCCTCCTTCAGGATACCCATGCCGTCTGCAAACAGCTCTACATTATCGCCGGTGGGACCCAGTACATCCAGTTCGGTGATGCTTACGGTCTGAGTACCGGTAAATACCAGACGCATACCCTCGGCACCGCTGGTACGCAGCCAACCGCCTTCGGTGGTGAAGTAAACGGTGGTGGAACCGGTGGTGGTGATGGTATCCACCTCAGTGGAGACATCTACCCACTGGCCCTGCTCTTTGAGCTGCACAGTGAACTGGCCTTCCGGCAAGGTGTAGCCTGCATTCAGGGTAAACTTAAAGCCAGTTACATCCAGTTCCTTGCCAAAGTTCATTTCGATGGTGGGCTGACCCTCAGACACGCTGCCGGTAAAGGTGGTGCTCAGGCTATCGTCCACTACCAGGTTGATGGCAGAGTTTACGGTGGGTTTGTTGTTGCTGCCAGGATTGAAGCCGTTGTCCGGATCATCTTCACCGGGAATTACAGTGCTGTCCTGGCTGGAGGTCATGTTGGTGGTTACGGTCCAATCGGTTTTGTCCTGGCTGCCATCGTGAGAAATCTTGATGGGCTCCAGATCCAAAGCATTGGCACGGTTCAGGTACTTATCAATGGCCACAACCTCGTAGGTAAATACTCGGTTGTTGATGCTGTTGATGGTATCGGTAAAGCTTGCTGCACCGTTTCCATCTGCCAGTACAAAGCCTACAGTCTGGCGATTTTCCTTGCCGCCGGAAATCAGAATGCGGTTGATTTCGTAACCCAGAACATTGCCAGCAGATGCAGGAGCAATGTCCAGTTTTACCTGGTTCTGGGCCAAGCCATTTTCCATGCTGCCCTGAGCCAGCTTCACATCTTCTGCACTAAGAACATCCTTACCCTCGAAGGTTTCGCCGTTGGGATTTTCGATGCGCCATTTCTGAGCGTTGTCATTTACATAGTAGATGGCACGCTCTTCCACAGGCCACTGATTCATGTATGCCTTGGTTTCCTCATTGGGTACCATGCCCCAGCGGGTAAAGAAATCAGTCAAATCCTTTTGAGCGGCAGCACTGGCCAAACGCATAAAGTTCTGGTCAGCATCGCCATTCAAGGTGAGTGCTACGCCGTTTTCCGCAGCCTTGGGAGCCTTGGAGGGGGTACGAGCATAGGTATCTACCCGTGCAAAGAACAGATTGGGCAGAACCTGGGTGTAGTCGGTAAAGAGCTTGTAGGGGAAGTAGTTGTCGTATGCCAAACGCAGCTGCCAGTACATACCCAGCTGGGTAAATACATCGGTGGAATGGCCAATTACGCCAGAGGTCACTTTGTTGTAGATAGCGCTGTAACCAAAACGGGTTGCATTGCTTTCGTAGAAAGTGGCCAGCTGAGAGAAGTAGTTGTTGGTAACCTCAGCCACAGCATAGCTGCCCTGGTTGATGTCATGGCCAATTTCGTGAGCGATACCCCAGCCAAAATAGTTACCCGACTGGTAACGACCCAGCTCATCGGCTACAACGGGCACGCCGCTGGCCAAACCGGGAATGGAGCCCCAGCCAATACCAATGTGGTTGCCGGAAGCGTACATGAAGGCACCTGCAAACATACGCATATAACGGATGTTGAGATGCTGGGAAGGAATGCGGTTGATGGCCTCTGCATCAGAATCTACCAAGCCCTTGTGCTGGTAGAACAGCAGCATCATCTGGTCCATAGCCAACAAGGAGTTGTTCAGCTTTTGGGCCTTCTGCTCTACGGTGCCAGTACCCAGGCCTTTCAGAACCTGCTCGGCAGACAGGGAGAACAGCATGGTATCGGACATCATTTCGGTTGCGTTCAGGATGCACTCCTGCTCGTTGTAATCGTAATGAACATTGCTGTTTTCGCTGTTCTGATGCAGCTCGCTATGCTTGTTCTCCAGGTCGGCCACATAGGCTTCCAGTTCGGTTACATAAGCAGTGATGCGTTCCAGTCGCTCAGCCTCGTCATCGACGCCGTACACATCCAAAGTGGGGATGTGGGTGCCGCCTTCTACGCGCACGCCGTAATCACTTACCTTGTTGCTTGCAGCATAGTAGATGTACAGCGAACCGCCACGCTCAAAGTCCTTGCTTACAATTGCAGGAATGGTAACGGTGTTTTCACCCACACGCAGACGGGCAATCTGCTGCACAAAGTTGCCAGACTCGGCATTGTGCTGGGTTGCAACCAGGTAAAGGTCTGTATTATCACCCATCTGCAGCAAGGGGTTGCCCACATAGATGGTAACTTCCTCGCCGGCAGCAGCAGTGATGCCCAGGGGCTGCCAGGGGTTCAGGCCGGTGAAGCCCAGCGACTTATCGGCATATCCGCCAATATTGGCACCCATAGCCTTCACATGCTGTACCTCGCCGAGAGAACCGCCTTCCTCAAACAACTTGATGGCACCATCCAGCTCACGGCGCAGAGTGGTGTAGTTGGGATGCTTCTCGCCGCTGTTTGCGTCGGGAGTTTCCAGACGGTCGGACAGCTTGTTCAGGTCATCTCTGGTTACATCGGTGCGCAGAGTGGTGTGGTATGCATCGGAATACAGGCCCATGATGTCCTCATAAATTCCATCATACCCATAGAAGCGCATCTCTGCAATTTTGATTTCACGAACCCAGCCGGTGCTGAAACCAACCAGAACCTTATCGGTTTTTACTTCACGCTTAAAGTGAATGTAACCGTAGCGGCGGCCGTTTTCGTCGGAACGCATAGAGAGGGTAAACTCTTTGCCGCTCAAGGCTACCATTTTGCCCTCTTCGTTCCAGTAGTAAATGCTTACACTGCCAACGCTGCCGTTGGTGGGCTCTGCAAAGCTAAAGCCACCCAGGGACAGTGCCTCATCAAACTCGGTCTTGATACCCCAGCTTCCCTGGTGGTACATTACGCCCAAATCCCAGTCGGGGCAGTAGTAGTAGGTACCCTGGTCGCCATCGAACAAGCCCAAAGCGGTATTGGTCTCGGTATCCAGGGGGCTGTCTACCATCTTGCTTCCGCCAGTTTCACCAGTGCGAACAACCGACTTGATGTGGGAGGCCAGCTCGCCCCGGTTGCCGGTGGTCAGAGTCAGATAGTCGGGCAGTTTTGCCTCCAGCAGAGTCTGAGTTTTGGCAAGAGAAGGAATGGAATTAGGACCATTGCCCAAATCGTTGGTGCCGTATACCACAACCTCGTACTCGGTTGCATCTTCCAGGTTGTTGATGCGCAGGCTGTTGCTCTTGATGTTCGCAGCAGCAGTGATGTAAGGCGCATCCTGGCCGTCGGCCTTCTTGCGGTAAAGTACGGTATATGTATCGGTGTCCTCCATGTCCTTCCAGCGGGCATCGATGCACTTGTAACCGCCGGTAACCTCCAGGTTATCGGGAGCAGCGGGCAGCTTAACTGCAATGGGCTTTGCAGTAATGGACTCGCTGTAAGCGCTCTTCCATTCGCCGTTTACGGAACGAACCCGAATGGTGTAGGTTTCACCGTTTACCAGTTTTTCGTTGTTCAGCAGCTTTACTTCCAGCTTATTGGCACTGGTACCAATTACCTGGGTTACATTAGAGCCGCCTTTTTTGGTGGGGCCTGTTACTTCCACCTCGTAACCGGTGACATTCTGCTCTGCTTTCCAGCTGAGGGTCAGAGTTTTGTCATCGGGTACAGCCTTCAGATTTTGGGGAATGTTCATTTCCGGCTCAGGAATACGGTTTTCCATGCCGTTCACGAAATCCACCTTGGAAATTTCGGCCAGGTTGTTGCTCATGGTCTGGGTAATGGTGAGCACAACACGCTTAACAGCTACCTGACCACCGAAGTTTACGGATACCACGCCATTGTTAACGCTAACAGTGGGCTCATTGCTAAACAGCGCAAACAGAGCGAATGCTCTTGCCTGCTGTGCTTCATCGAAGGGAATTTCCTTCGTGGTACCATCCACATATTCAACCAGAATGGTGCCGGCCTTTACCGCCGCCTGCTCGTTGCTTGCGCCGGTTTCAATTACGATACCGTCCATAGTGGTGTGTTCGCCGTTTTCCTGCTGGGCAATATCGAATGCCACCTCAACAGGAGCTGTTTGGCTGATTTCCTGCCCTGCAGCAGGTGCCAGGGTTACTGCCTCGTTGTTATTCAGCAGGTTTTCCACGCTGCCACTCTGCACCTCGGTGCTTTCTGCCACAGTCGGCTTGATGGCCTGGGTGGAGATGTGGGTTTCCACCGTGGAGAGAACCTGCTCCTTGGCAGTACCTTCGGCATCCACAAAGTTTGCTGCCAGATATTGCAGATCTACCAGATCTACAACACCATCACGGTTCAAATCGCCTTTTACAACGGTGTCTGCACTTTCGGTGCCAATCATATCCAGCAGTGCGGTGGTGTCTGCACTGTTCAGTTCACCATCGCCGTTTACATCGCCCAGCAGCAGCAGGCCGCCGTGAACGCTGTCGTTCAGCTTTACTTCACCAGTGTACAGGGTAATGCTGCTCTTGGTGGCACTCTTGAGCTCCAGCACCTGGGTGTAGGGAGCAAAGCCAGCAGCGTTTACCACTGCGGTGTAACTGCCAGGTTCCAGGCTATCCAGCTTCAGGGTCAGCGCAGCTGCACCGCCCTCAGCATTTGCAGACAGTGAACCGGTCACATCATAAGAAGTACCTGCTGCATCGGTAAGAACCACCTGAACAGGCAGATTCTGGCCCATGGGCATAGCCGCCTGGATCATTACCTCCAGCTGAGCGGAATTGGTGCCCACCACAGCAGATTCTTGTTGAGAATCATCTGCGTCCTCTGCTTCAACAAGTTCGTCGCTTACAGCCTCGCTGCTTGCAGTGCTGTCGCTTACAGCCTGGCTGCTTGCAGTGCTGTCGCTTACAGCCTCGCTGCTTGCGGTGCTGTCGCTTACAGCCTCGCTGCTTGCAGTGCTGTCGCTTACAGCCTCGCTGCTTGCGGTGCTGTCGCTTGCGGCCTCGCTGCTTACAGTGCTGTCGCTTACAGCCTCGCTGCTTACAGTGCTGTCGCTTGCGGCCTCGCTGCTTGCGGTGCTGTCGGACTGGCTGGTTGAGATGCCGTCTTCCATATCTTCACTTGCACTCTCTGCCGCAGCGTCAGAAGCCGCCCCTAGCAAAGGCAGAGTAACTTCCTGACTTGTGGCCAGAGAAGAATCGGTAAGCGCAATGCTGGAAACAGAACTTTCCTCATTTGCAGCCAACACAGGCATAACAACCTGTGTTGTAACCGAAACCAACATGGTAAACGCCATCAAATACGCAATGATTGTTTTCATGTTCTGGTTCTTCTATCCTTTCTGATTGTTTTCATGTTGCAGTTGTTCATCTTTTTTGATACACCTGCTAAAAGATCTCCACCAATGCACTGCAACGCATAGTCGCTGCACCTTACCAAAAAGCCACATCTTTTACATGTAAGAATCCAAATTGAAGTGAACTGGTGCAGTTTAATATTATAACAGTCATATTCTTATTTTTCAACGATTGAATGTTCACCTTTTGTTACGCTAGTCATTTTTAGACAAAACAACAAAGTTTTATGATATATCTGCAAAAAATCAGTCATTCTTATCCCATTATTCAGAGCCAGTCAGAAGATTTATCCATGCTTAAATGCGCTGTTCCACAGACTTTTAGTAAGCTCTCCTAATCCAAATGCAGTCATAGCCAGCAGATAGCTGCCGCCTATCAGCAGCATTCCCACCACAACCCTGAGTAAATCCCCTTCCAGTGACAGCATGCTCTGTACCAATCTGCCCAACGCCGCACAGATGCCAAACACCAGAATCGGTTGGATAAACCATTGATACCACTGGGTTTGGATGCCTGCCACCTTTTGAATGCGCAGAATGTTCAGCAGCGCTGCGGTGAGATTGGAGCAGAGCATTACCACCAAAAACCCCTTCATGCCAAACCGCGGCATTAACAACAGCACCAGTCCAATGCGCAGGGCAGAGTCCCATATGCTGTAACGGAATGTGGCCACATCTTCCCCCAACCCCTTTAAGATGGAGTCTCCCATGGCATCCAAATACATGGCAGGCAGCACCGGCGCCAGCACTGCCAGATACAAACCAATGCTTTCATCTTTGTAGAGCAATCTGGCCAGTGGCCCTGCATACAAGGCAATCAATCCCCCGGCCAGCACAGAAAACAGATTAGTAAGCAGCATAATGCGCCCTACCAGCCGTTCCAAAGCCGCTTTGCGCCCCAGAATATGGGCTTGAGTCACCTCCGGCAGCAGCAGGGTGGCCAGTGGCGTTAAAAACGAAAAAGGAAACAGCAAAATAGGCATGGCCATGCCTTTAAGGGCACCAAACTGAGCCAGGGACTGCTCCCTGCTGCCCAAAAAGGCAAGCAGACAGGCAGGCACCAGGGTGTTTTCCACCGTGTGGAGGGCACTGTCCAAACATTTGCCGCCTTCTACAGGAAGCAAAATTTTGCGGATGCGCTGGCCTGTACCCTTGGGCGGCTTTGGGTCCTGCTCTGCCAGCTGGAGCCGCTCGTCCTGTTTATAGTAAAACAGCATCAGCAAGCCCGAAAGAATCTCGCTCACGGTGCTGCCTGCCACCACTGCTGCGCAGGCATACCCCACACCCCATTCCTGTACCTTGGGCAGAAGCACCATTACAAGGCCAATGCGCACAACCTGTTCATACAACTGCGAGCGGGTGTTTGGCCCCACTCTGCGCCGGGCAAAAAAGTAACCTCTGGCAGCCGAAGATACCGCCATAAAGGGCAGGCTCACCGCCAAAATTTGCAGCGACAATACGGTGCGCACATCCCCCAGCAGATATTTTGCCGCCGGGTAGGCAATGGCCAGCTGAACCAGGCCACAGGCAAGGCCTATGCCTCCGCCCAGCCGCAGCACCTGCCCCATAACTCCCCTGGTATGGCCCTGGCCATCCTGGGCCAGCTCCTCTGCCGCCAGGCGGGTGGCGGCCATGGAGATACCGGATGTTGCAGCTGTGATAAACAGGCTGTAAACCGTATAGATTAACTGGTAGAGGCCCATACCCTCTGCCCCAATGCGCCCTGCAATGTATACCCGAAAACACATACCGGCAGCCCGCAGAGCTAACCCGGTGATGGTTAAAATCACTGCATTTTTTAAATAAATGCCCACTCGTCCCACCAATGCGCCCTCCTTTTGGTTAATTCTTGCTGTGGCATGGATATGCGGCGGCGTTATCGTTTTATGTTTGAAGGGGCAGTACGCTTTCTTTTTAAGCCAGAATATGCTAAAATAGGCTGGAACAAATCAGCTGGCCAGCCTGCACAGGCAGGATTCGCCGCTGTTTTTAGAGTTATTGAACGCAAAGGAAGTGTGTTACATGATGATGGAATCCATCCAGCAAGCAGCCCAGCTGGTACGCCAGCGGCTGCCCCAGGCTCCCTCCGTGGGCATTGTTCTGGGCAGCGGCCTGGGCGGTCTGGCCGATCAGGTGCAGAACCCCGTGTACATCCCGTACAGTGAAATCCCCGGGTTTGCTGTTTCCACCGCTCCCGGCCATGCCGGTCGGTTTGTGGCTGGTATGCTGGCAGGCAAATATGTATTGTGCATGCAGGGCCGCCTTCACTCTTATGAAGGCCACTCCATGCAGAGCATTGTGTTCCCCATCCGGGTAATGGCTGCTCTGGGCATTGAAACCCTGGTGGTAACCAATGCTGCTGGCGGTGTGAACACCGGCTTTTCCATCGGTGATTTGATGCTGATTGAAGACCATATCAACTTTATGGGTGCCAACCCCCTCACTGGCCCCAATCTGGACGAACTGGGCCCCCGGTTCTGTGATATGACTTTTGCTTACGACCCCGCCCTGCGCCAGCTGGCTCAGCAGGTGGCCCAGCAGCAGGGCGTAACCTTGCAGCAGGGCGTTTATCTGGGCTACATGGGCCCCAGCTACGAAACCCCCGCCGAGATTCGGGCATTCCGCACCCTGGGTGCCGATGCCGTGGGTATGAGCACTGTGCCCGAGGTAATCGCCGCCAACCACTGTGGCCTGAAGGTTCTGGCCATGAGCCTGATTACCAACATGGCCGCCGGCATCGAAAAGAAAAAGCTGTCTGGCGATGAGGTCATCGAAATCGCAAACCAGCGGGCCAAGGTATTGCAAACCCTGGTAAGCGGCATCATTCAACAGCTGTAACAACAAAAGGAGAGTAAAATCATGAGCGAATGTTCCCACGATTGCAGCAGCTGCGGCCAGAGCTGTTCCAGCCGCAAAAATCCTGCTGATATGCGCGAGGCCCCCCATGCCATGAGCAGCATCAAAAAAGTAATTGGTGTTGTAAGCGGCAAGGGCGGTGTTGGCAAAAGCATGACCAGTGCCCTGATGGCAGTGGAGATGCGCCGTCGGGGTTATAAGACCGCCGTTTTGGATGGCGATATCACCGGCCCCTCCATCCCCAAGCTGTTTGGCATTCATGGCCGGGCTATGGGCGATGAAAACGGCATTTGGCCCATTCAAAGCCGTACCGGCATTGATGTAATGAGCGTAAACCTGATGCTGCCTAACGAAGAAGATCCCGTTGTGTGGCGGGGGCCCGTGATTGCCGGCGCCGTAAAGCAGTTCTGGCAGGAAGTCATCTGGAAAGATGTGGACTTTATGTTTGTGGATATGCCTCCCGGCACCGGTGATGTTCTGCTCACCGTGTTCCAGTCTCTGCCTGTGGATGGCATTATTGTAGTTGCAAGCCCCCAGGAACTGGTGGGCATGATTGTGGCCAAGGCTGTGAAGGTAGCCCAGATGATGAACATTCCCATTTTGGGCATTGTGGAAAACATGAGCTATCTGGAATGCCCCGACTGCGGCAAAAAAATCAAGCTGTTTGGCGAAAGCCATGTGGATGAGGTAGCTGCCCGGTACGGTCTGCCCGTGCTGGCCAAGTGCCCCCTGGACCCCAAGCTGGCAGAATGTGCCGACCAGGGTACCATCGAAACCTATCCTGGCGAATACCTCTCTGGCGCAGCGGATGCCGTTCAGGCTCTGATGCCCAAAGCATGACGGAAAACGAGGCATAGCTTTTATGAAGAAATTTTTGACCGAATTCAAAGAGTTTGCCATGCGTGGCAATGTAATCGACATGGCCGTCGGTGTTGTTGTGGGTGGCGCTTTCAGCAAAATTGTTACCAGCCTGGTAAACGATGTGATTATGCCCCTAATCAGCCTGGCCATTGGTCAGGTGAACTTCACCAATTTGTCTTATGTATTCCACATGGCCGACAAAGATGTGGTACTGGCTTACGGCAATTTCATTCAGACGGTGGTGGAGTTTGTTATTCTTGCCTTCTGCGTGTTCTGCGCCATAAAGCTTATGAGCAAGCTGCGCTTTGAGAAAAAGGTGGAGGAAGCCAAAGAAGAGGAAGCCGCTCCGCCCGCTCCCACTGCCGAGGAACTGCTCACCGAAATCCGTGATCTGCTGGCCAGTCAGTCCGCCGGTTCCGGCGTGCCAAAGGCATGAGCAAGCAACCCTCCCACCAGCCTTCCTGGAAAGAGCTGATGCGTCAACACCTGACCCCCAGTTATCTGATTGGCTTTTTGCTGGTGATTCTGTTGATTTTTGCCGCCGGGCTTGTTTCCTGGCAGACATTTTTATAAGCAATCAAAAAGGACGAAATCAGGCGCAAATCGCTTGATTTCGTCCTTTTTATTTTGCTGTACAGCAAGCCCTGTTCCGGCTGCGGCTCAATCTACTCAAAATGTCGGTTCAGTACCCGTCAGCCGCCTGCATATCCTTTTACATTCATTGCCCGGGAAATTTTTCTGTGGATTTGCAGCTGCCAGCACGGATTTTCTCGGTTGTTTTGCAAAAACCTGCTGTCCTCAGGCAAAAGGAGCAAAAAAAGATGCCGCCACAACGGTAAGCAAACCTGCTACTGCAATGGCAAGGCTGCTCATGGCGCCTTCCACCGGGCCCATCTCCATGGCTCGTGCGGTGCCAATGGCATGGGCGGCACTGCCCAATGCCAACCCTTTGGCCACCGGCTCCTGGATGCGGAATAGCTTGAACACGGCATCTGCAATCACATTGCCCACAATACCCGTTATAACAATTACCGCCACGGTAATGGTAACAATACCGCCCAATTCCTGGCTTACGCCCATACCAATGGCCGTGGTAATGGACTTTGGCAGCAGGGTTACATACTGTTGGTGGTTGAGGCCAAACAGTTTTGCAAACACCCACACGCCCACCAGGCTGGACAGCACACCTGCCAGCAAACCGCAAATAACTGCTTTCAGATTCTTTCTCAGCAAACTGAGCTGCTCGTACAGCGGCACTGCCAGGCAGACCGTGGAAAGAGTAAGGAGATACGAGAGATACTTGCCCCCCTCGTTGTAGGTTTTATAGTCGATATGAAGCAGGCTGTTAACCCCAATCACACAGATGACTGCAATCAACAGCGGATTCAGGATAGCCAGCTTGAACCGGCGGCGGAGCAGCTGACCAATCTCGTATGCCACCAAGCTGATGCCTGCGCCATAAAACAGTGAGGTTTGCCAGAATTCATTCATTGCTGCTTCTCCTTTCCTGCCCGAATCACCCGCTGGGTTACCCGCCCTGTTACAGCCATCACCAGTACCGTAGTAGCTAGTACCGTAATAACCACAGGCCAAACAATGGGCTTTAAATCCGGCCATACATCCACCAAGCCTGCTGCCGCCGGGATAAACATGACCGGCATGATTTCAATCAAAAACAAGGCTGCCTGCCGTACCTGGGCCAGCTGAATCAGCCCGCTGCAAAGGCCCGCCAGCAGCAAAACCAGGCCATACACGCTGGCAGGCACCGGAAGCGGCAGCAGCATTCGCAGCAGCTCTCCTGCCAGAGAAATAAGCAGGATGATGGTAAATTGTCGTAACAGTTTCATTGCCCTTTTCACACTTCTTTGCTGTGGGATTTAAACTGGCAGGGCCAGTTCGCTGATGATTATAGTCCTGATGTGGCGACTTGTCAAGCCAGCAAGCCTTTTTTTTGCACAGGCCTTGCTGCTTAACAAAACCTAAACACGAAAATGAGGGCTGTGCCTTCTGCTAGATGAAAGCTTGCAAATGCAACAGCACCCCCGCCCTCATGGTGAGGATGCAGGGGTGCTGTTAGAACAGACTATGCTGCGCACTGTGCCAGAGCCAAAGCCCGGCAGACAGGCGGTTTATTCGGCTGTTTCGTTGAATGCCTTAAATGCCTTGTAGGCCATGTACACATCCAGTTTGGAGGTAATTTCAAAGGGAGAATGCATGCTCAGCACAGGAACACCCACATCCAGGGTGTCAATGTCATGCAGGGCCACATACTTGGCGATGGTTCCGCCGCCGCCCAGATCCACACGGCCCATCTCGCCAGTCTGCCATACCACACCAGCCTCATCAAACAGGCGGGTAAAGTAGGTCATTACCTCGGCGCCGGCATCGTTGGTGCCGTTCTTGCCCCGGGAGCCAATGTAGCGGGACAGTGCCACGCCCTTGCCTGCATAGGTGCTGTTCTGCGCATCGAATGCGCTGGCAAAGGTGGGATCAAAGGCTGCGGTCACATCCGCAGACAGGCACTTGGAAGCCTTGAAGCAGGCAATGCTGTCGGCACCATGAGCGGCGCACAGCTGCTGCATGAAATGGAATACATACATGCTCTGAAGGCCGGTGGTGCCGTCGGAACCGGTTTCTTCCTTATCGGTCAGTACGCAAACGGTGGTGAAGGCGGGAGATTTGGTCTCCATCTCTGCCATCAAAGCGGGGTAAGCGTCCACCCGGTCATCCTGGCCGTAGGCACCCACGAGAGACCGGTCAAAGCCTACATCGCAAGCCTTCTGGGCCGGTACAGCCTCGATTTCAGCCCGTACAAAATCCCGCTCGGTAATGCCGTACATCTCGTTCAGCAGCTTCATGGTCATCAGCTTGACCCGGTCCTTTACTTCCTCATCCTCATAGGGCAGTGCACCCACAAGAATGTTCAGCTCCTCTGCCTTAATGCCGTCAGACAGGGTGCGGGTGTTCTGCTCGGCACCCAGGTGGGGCAGCAGGTCGGTGATGCAGAATACAGGGTCGCCGGGGTTTTCGCCAATGCTGATGGTTACCTTTTCGCCGTTGGCTTTGTAAACCACACCATGCAGTGCCAGGGGCAGAGTGGGCCACTGGTACTTACGGATGCCGCCGTAGTAGTGGGTTTTCATCAGGGCCAGGTCGGCGCTTTCGTACAGGGGGTTGGGTTTGAGGTCAATGCGGGGCGAATCAATATGGGAAATGTTCAGGTGCATACCCTTTTCCATGCTCTGGGTGCCGATGGTGGCTGCGATGATGCACTTTTCCCGGTTGATGAGATAGATTTTATCGCCGGGCTGGTACTGCACACCTGCCTCAAAGGGCTTGTAGCCAGCCTGTACCAGCATTTCCTGGGCGCAGGTTACCACTTCCCGCTCGGTTTTGCCTTTGTCCAAAAAAGCCTTGTAGCCTTCACAGAAAGCATTGGCCTTCTGTGCCACATCGGCAGCGCTGTCCGCTGCCAGAGGTGCGTTGTAAAACAGCTGCTCGGCCAGCTGCTGACCTTTGGATTTTTCTTTGCTCATAATGTTCCCTCGATTTCTGCGGCAGCATAAAGCTGCTGGTATTTTTGAAATGCCTTTGTGATTTTGTACACATAGCGTTTCATCTGTTGGTAAGGAAAGGTATGTAAAACCTTTCCGTCACTGCTGTACTCTGTTTGGGCCAGCAGCTCATCCACCGTACCCCAGCCGCTGTGGTAGGCCGCAGCAGCGGTGAGCAGGTCGTTTTGATAGCGTTCCATGCACTGGGCAAAGTAGTAGGCCCCAAAACGGATGTTCACTTCCGGATTGTACAAATCCTTAAACTGCAAATCCTCCTGGGGTGCAATTTTGCTCTTAATCCAATCAAAGGTATCCTCTGTAATTTGCATCAGGCCCAGTGCATCCACATGGGAAACCGCTCTTGGATCAAAACCGCTTTCGGTGCGAATGACGCTGTACAGCACCAGAGGGTCGATGTTATTTTCCGCAGCATACTGCTGTACCAGACCCTGGTACTTAAGGGGATATGCACTGTAGCCAAGCTTTTTTAAGCCGGTAAACATAACACAGCAGCCCAGCAGCAACAAAGCCAAAAGGGTTACCGCCAGTTTAAGCACTCGTTTTTGGTTCATAGTGTGCCCTCCAACAATTTTGCAAGCACTGCATCGGCCTGGGCCAGCAGATGCTGCAAGGTTCCATCGTTGCAAATGCAAGCAGCACAGGCAGCCTTCAGCTGTTCCTCTGGCATCTGGGCATCCAGCCGCAGCCGGGCCGACTGGGGAGAAATTCCATCCCGCTGGCAGATGCGCTCCACCGACTGCTCCAGCGGAGCTGTAACCAGCAGAATTGCGTCGCAATAAGGCTCCAGCGGAGCATTTACAATGACCGCCCCATCCACAAAGAACAGTTCCCTGCCCTCCTGGCGGGCCTGCTTGGCCTGAGCCAGAAGGCGGCGCAAAATTTCCGGGTGGGTGATGTCCACCAGCTTTTGAGCACCGTCCGGCATGGCAAAGGCACGGTCAGCCAAAAGCCGCCGGTCCAGAACGCCATCCTTTAAAATATCGGCCCCAAAAGCCGCCTGCAGCTGTGCCAAGCAGGGGCTGCCTGGCTCCAGCACCTGGCGGGCCACCTGGTCTGCATCTGCCACCAGATGCCCCAGAGCCCGGTAATGGGCGGACACGGTGGATTTGCCGCAGCCGGAACGGCCGGTAATGCCGATGATTCTCATAGGTCAATCACCCGGAAGGCCGCCGCTCGCAGCAGCCGATTGTACACCGCCAAAGCCACACCGGTGGTTTGGGGGCAGCGGGCATATACCGTGCCTGCCCCCTGCTCGTCCAGTTCCCGCAGGGCACTAAACAGCCGCTGGGCCTGCTGTTCCGGTTGGTTTTGTCCGCCATACTCCACACAGGGCACCGGCAGCTGCTCTGCCTCCCCCGCAAAACAAAGGCAGAAGGTATCCGCCTCACGGTGGGCCTTCACATAGCTTGCAAAAGCATCCATGCTGCCCCGCAGGATGGTTACCTGTGCTTTGGGTGCGTAGTGCTTGTACTTCATGCCGGGCGAACGGGCCGCTTCGCCCTCTTTCAGCTGCTCCAGTACGGCACCTGCCAGCTGTACCGGCTGCCCCAGTACCTGCTCCATCTGTTCTTTGGTTACAGCACCGGGGCGCAGCAGCACTGGTTCGGGCCCTGCCAAACTTACCACGGTGGACTCCACGCCCACCTCACAGGGGCCGCCGTCCAAAATCAGCGGCAGACGGCCCTCCATATCCCGCCGCACATATTCGGCGGTGGTGGGGCTGGGACTGCCGGAAAGATTAGCCGAAGGAGCGGCCAGCGGCAAACCACTGGCGGTAATGACGGCCCGTGCCACCGGATGGCTGGGCATACGCACCGCCACCGTATCCAGCCCGGCACATACTTCGTCCGCCACCTGGGGGCCACGGGGCAGAATGATGGTGAGCGGCCCCGGCCAAAATGCCTGAGCCAATGCCTGAGCCTGGGGCGACACCTGGGCCACCAGCCCCTCCAGCATCTCCATGCCATCGATGTGAACAATGAGCGGGTTATCCTGAGGGCGGCCCTTGGCTGCAAAAATCTTGCCCACTGCACTGCCGCACCGTGCATCGGCTGCAATGCCGTAAACCGTCTCGGTGGGAATTGCCACTATCTGGCCCTGGCGCAGCAGTTCCGCTGCCTGTTCAATGGCCGCTTGATTGGCCTGTTTTACCTGGGTTTCCATGAGGGATTCATTCCTTTTCTGCTGCTTTGAGTTTTTCTGCCTGGTCTGCGGTGATGAGGGCATCCAGCACCTCGTCCAGATTTCCGTCCATCACGCTGTCCAGCTTATAGAGGGTCAGGCCGATTCGGTGATCGGTCAAACGCCCCTGGGGAAAATTGTAGGTGCGGATACGCTCGGAACGGTCTCCTGTACCAACCTGGCTGCGCCGGTCTGCGTCGATGGCATCCTTTTGGGCCTGCTGTTTTTGTTGCAGCAGGCGGCTGCGCAGCACCTTGAGGGCTTTGTCCTTGTTTTTGTGCTGGCTTCGTTCGTCCTGGCACTCCACCACCATGCCGGTGGGCAGGTGGGTTACACGGATGGCGCTGGAGGTTTTGTTGATGTGCTGACCACCCGCACCGGAAGCACGGAATGTGTCAATTTTCAACTCATTCATATTCAGTTCCAGGTCCACTTCCTCTGCCTCCGGCATCACTGCCACCGTCACGGTGGAGGTGTGAATGCGGCCCTGGGTCTCGGTTTCAGGCACCCGCTGTACCCGGTGCACGCCGCTTTCAAATTTTAGCCGGCTGTATGCACCCTCGCCCTGTACCGAAAACACGATTTCTTTAATGCCGCCCAGCTCGGTTTCATTCAGGCTCAGCACCTCGCTGTTCCACCGCCGGGCAGCGGCATACATGGAGTACATCCGGTACAGGCTGTGGGCAAACAGGGCGGCTTCTTCGCCGCCTGCTCCGCCACGGATTTCCACAATGACATTTTTGCCATCGTTTTCATCCTTGGGCAGCAGCAGCAATTTAAGCTGCTGGAGCAACGGTTCCAGCTGGCTTTTTGCCTCGGTGTATTCCTGCTGGACCATCTCCTTGAACTCTGGTTCCAGCCCACCTTCCTCCAACAGGGCACGGGCCTCATCACAGTTATTTTTCACCTGCTCATAAGCGTCCATGGCTTCCATAAGGGGGGTGAGGTTTTTATATTCCTTCATTAAATCCCGATACCGGGCATTATCGCACAGGACGGTGGGGTCCTGCAAGCGCAGATTCAATTCCTGGTAGCGTCTGCGCACATCGTACAGTTTTTCTAACATCGGTGGTTTGCTTGCCTTTCCCTGTATTCGTTGGGTGTGACCCTGGGCTCAAAGCAGCCCGGGACGCTGCACCTTTTTGATGTTTTTTTCGATTTTGGCCCGGGGCACCATCACTTCTCTGCCGCAGCCTGTGCATCGAATTTTAAAGTCCATGCCCACTCGCAGCACATCAAAACAGTTGGCGCCGCAGGGGTGGGGCTTTTTGGTAACAATCTGATCGCCTACCTGAACATCCATAAAAGCCTCCTGTTCCGGCTTTGCTGCCAGCAATTGTGTGCGGCAGACTGTGCCTGATACGGTATCACTGTAACAGTATAACACAACCGCCTGCAAAATGGTATTCCCTGCCTGCAAAAAAGCCTTGCCGAAGGCAGATGCAGACAGTTATCCAAAGTTTTGCAAATATCGGCCCCTGTTGTGGCATATAGTTTTATAGCAAGGGCCTATATGCCCATCACATTATGAGAAAGAGGATGATGATCCATGACGGAATATAAACCCGAATCCGCTTACCGGTGCGCCCAGGATTTGACCTTTGGTCAACTGGAGGAAGCTGCACGCACCGGAGAAATTCTGCAATCCACCGCCCTGGCTTTTGACCAGTCCAGGCGGCTGCGGATTCTGGCAGGGGGCCAGATAGTTATGATGGAGCCCAGCGAGTGTGCCGAAGGTCTGGCCGAGGGCGAAACCCGGCCCATCGCCGTTCTCAGCCGGGTGGGGCGGCCGGTGTGCTTTATGGTGCAAAGCGGGCCCCAGGGAGGTCTTGTTGTATCCCGCAGGGCAGCTCAGCAGCGTTGCCGCACCGAATACCTGGACCTTTTGCAGCCTGGGGATGTGGTACCCTGTGAGGTAAACCATATCGAGCCCTTTGGCGCTTTTTGCGATGTGGGGTGTGGCATCAGCGCCCTTTTACCCATCGACTGCCTGTCTGTCTCCCGCATTCAAAGCCCTGCGGACCGGGTGGATGTGGGGCAAACCCTATTTTGTGCGGTAAAAAGCCGGGATGAGCAGGGCCGTTTGGTACTTACCCTGCGGGAACTGCTTGGCACCTGGCAGCAGAATGCCCGGCAATTTTCGGTGGGAGATACGGTGGTGGGGGTGGTGCGCAGCATTGAGCCTTATGGTGTATTTATCGAAATCGCCCCTAATCTGGCAGGTCTTGCGGAACCAGCCGGCAACCTGAGCCTTGGCCAAACGGTAAGCGTATTCATCAAAAACATTCTGCCCGACCGGATGAAAATCAAGCTGGTAGTAGTAAACCAAAATCTGCCCCAGCCCATGCGCTTTCCTTTAATGTACCAGCAAACCAGCGGGCACATTAGCCGGTGGGACTATTCTACCCCGGAAAGCGGCAAGGAGATTGCGACGGTATTTGATTCACATCCTTTGACCAGCCCTTGCGTCTGAGAAGGATTGCCCTTATAATAGGAGCAGAATGTTTTGCGAAAGGATGTGTAGATTTGGCTGGAAACGCTTTTACATTTGGGGTAAAGCCCGGTGGTCTCACCGACCGTTCCGAGGTAAGTATTCTGCTTTGCTATCTGATTAAAACCGCCGCCCCCCTTTGCCGCCAGGACATTGAAAATGCCCTGCTGGGCGAACAGCTTGTGAATTATTTTGAACTGGCAGGCAGTCTGGCTGATCTGGAGCATCAGGGCCTGGTGGAAGTAAACGGCGACGGCTGTTACCGCATCACTCCCAAGGGCCTTTCCGTCACCGATGAGCTGGGGTTCGACCGCTTGCCCCGCAGCGTGCGGGAAACAGCCATCCGGGCTGTGGTACGGGCACAGCAATGGGTGCGCAAAGCCGCCCAGCACAAAGCCGAAGTAGTGCGCAGCAACGAAGGCTACACGGTGCACTGCTCCATCAACGAGCTGGGCAGCGAGGTGTTTGGCCTTTCGGTGGCATTGCCGGACGCCATGACAGCGGAGCTGGTTAAAAACGCCTTCATCGAAAAAGGCAGCGATATTTACGCCCTTTTGCTGGAAGCCCTCACCTCCCCCAATGACCTGGATGAGGGCACTGCTCCATGATAAAGCAGGGCCCGAAGCCCTGAACATCCTTTTCGCCTTGATTTCATACAAAAACAGCCTGTCGGTTGCTGTGCAAAGCACCACCGACAGGCTGTTTTTTTGTTGTAACGCAGCAGTGTCAGGGCTGTTTGCCCTCTACCACACCTTCGTGGCGCAGCACACTGTAAATGGTTTTGAAAAAAATCTTCACATCCAGCGCAAAGCTCAGATGCTGGGCATAGTAGCCGTCCAGCTTGGCTTTTTGCTCAATGGGAAGCTCGTCCCGGCCATGAATCTGGGCATAGCCGGTCAGGCCGGGCACGCAATCGTTTGCGCCGTACAAATCCCGCTGGGCAATCAAATCGTCCTGGTTCCAGAGTGCAGGCCGAGGGCCCACAATGCTCATTTCCCCTTTCAGAATGTTCAGCAGCTGGGGCAATTCATCCAGGCTGGTTTTGCGCAAAAAACGGCCAATGGGGGTAATAAATGCCTGGGGGTTTTCCAGCAGATGGGTGGGCATATCCTTGGGAGTATCGGTACGCATACTGCGGAACTTGTAAATCTGAAAATAGGTTTTGCCCTTGCCCACCCGCTTTTGGCAGAACAACACCGGGCCAGGCGAGGTAATCTTTATACACAAAGCCAGCACCAGCAGCACAGGCGACAGCAGCACCAGAGCCACAAAAGAGATGGATGCATCCAGCAGACGCTTGAAGAAACGCTGATACATGGTTGGTTCTTCCTTTCTTATGCGGTTTCGGATTTACAGTTGGTTTTGTGGTGGAAGGTGGGCACCATATCCACCAGGGCCTGCACCAGGTTGGAACTGTTGTTGCTGTAAGCGATTTCCTTGAGGGTAACCAGATGGTTAAAGAAGGTTTCGTTGTTCAGCTGCAAGGGTGCACCGATGTAGATTTTGCGGTTATCGGTTTTTTGCAGACCCTCCTCGTCCATCAACAGTTCCTCATAGAGTTTTTCGCCGGGGCGCAGGCCAGTAAACTTAATTTCAATATCCCGGTAAGGAATAAAGCCGGACAGTTTAATGAGATTTTCGGCCAAATCCAAAATGCGCATGGGCTTGCCCATATCCAGCACAAAGATTTCGCCGCCGGTGGCCATGGAGCCAGCTTCCAGCACCAGGCTTACCGCTTCGGAAATGGTCATGAAATAGCGCACAATATCCGGATGGGTAACAGTGACCGGGCCGCCGCAGGCAATTTGTTCCTTAAATAAGGGAATAACCGAGCCGTTGGAACCCAGCACATTGCCAAAACGCACTGCCGCAAATCGTGTTTTGCTGCGCTGTGCCATGGCCTGCACAATCATCTCGCACAGGCGTTTGGTGGCACCCATTACATTGGTGGGATTTACTGCCTTATCGGTGGAAATCAGAACAAAACGCTCCGCCCCGTAGCGGTCTGCCGAACGGGCCACATTGTAAGTGCCAAACACATTGTTCTTTACTGCTTCTTCCGGGCTGTCTTCCATAAGGGGCACATGCTTATGAGCCGCCGCATGAAACACAATCTGGGGCTGGAAATGTTCAAAAAGCGCGTCCATCTTTTTGGAATCACGCACCGAGGCAATCTGCACCTGCAAATCCAGCTGGCTGCCATAGGTGCGGCGCAGCTCCTGCTGGATGGCATAGGCACTGTTTTCGTAAATATCCACCAGAACCAGCTGCCGCGGCCCGCAGGAGGCAATCTGGCGGCACAGCTCGGAACCAATGGAGCCACCGCCGCCTGTTACCATCACCCGTTTATCCCGCAGAAAATCGGCAATGCGGCCAGAAAGCTGTACTTCCTCCCGGCCCAGCAAATCCTCCACCCGAACATCCCGGATACGGGAAGCCAAATCCTTGCCGTCGGTAATCATCTTAACGATATCCGGCAGAATTTTTACATTGCATTTGGTCTTGTTGCAGATGGAAAGCACCCGGCGCTTTTTCTCCTCATCCATGGTGGGAATAGCCAGCAGGATGCTTTCAATCTCGCACTGCTCCACAATTTCCGGAATATCCTCGGTGGTACCCATAATCTGAATGCCCATAATGTAGCGGCCCTGTTTTTCGGGGGCGTCGTCCACACAGCAGATAAAGATCATATCCGGGCTGGGCTTTTTAAACTGCTCGTGCAGCAGGGTGCTGGCGGCATCGCCTGCGCCAATCAGCAGGGTACGGCGGGCTTTGTTTGCCCCCTTGCGGCCCAGCTTCACATTCCGGTACATCCGGTACACCAAACGGGAGTACATGGTAACTGCCGCCGCAAACATGGCACTGAGGAAATATACCGAGATGGGCACCTGACCGCCTGTATCCCGAAAAACCAGCATCGAACTAGCCACAAACAGCCCAATGGCAATGGCCGAAGCGGTGCACAAACGAAAGAACTCCACCACTTCTGCATACCGCCACAAGCTGTCGTACATACCCATCAAGCCGTAGACGATTTCAAAGCAGCAGACAAACAAAAAACAGCTGGCTACCAGCAGGCTGGAATATTGCGTATAAGATGCCCGGCTGTTGATGAGCACCCAAGGGGCCAGATAGCAGCCAGTCAGCGCAAACACATCAAACAGCATTAAAATCTGTTTGCGAAACCGGCGCAGAAATGTGCCCAGTTGATTAGACAAATTGTATCACCAAACTTTTCTCCCTCCAGGCCGTTTGCAGGCGGCCCTTGAGAGGCATTTTCCGTTATGGTTCCCAGCGGAAAGCCGCATGAATCCACCATACTAATATGTTGTATTTTACACCATTTTACTAAAAGAATCAATCGCTTTCGGCAGATTCACCAGAATTGCGTGTGATTTTTTCAAAAACCGGCCTATTTTGCGTGCAGACTTGCAAAAAAACAAGGGGAAATCGCTGCATCTTTCCCCCTGGATTTTTTGCCATTCTGCTGCCCTGTAAACCTAAGTTTACACACATTCAGTCAACAGTATGCGCCTTTTTAATTGTCGTCCCAATGTGTTTATCCTGCCGCCATTGAGGAACCGGGCCATCGTCCCCCCAGTACTCCTCCATGGATGCAATCTTACCCTCTACAATCTGAATAAAAGAGGTTGCATGGCAGGAAACGCTGCCGTCTTTACTGTACACATGGGTGGCCGTGATGATATGGGTAGCGGTGGTTATCACCTGCTTCACCTTTCCAGCCCACTCACCTGGGTACTCGCAATTTGCTCGGATAAATTCCTCCACGGTAAAATGCTCGTTTGTGTTATGCCAGTTCACCCATGCATCTGGATGGAAGTATCTGCGAACGGCCTGTGCATCCTGCCGCAAAACTGCGTCCCAAAATTCTTTGATATTCATAGTTTTTTCTCCATAGGCAACACAAAAAAAGATTGATAAACAGGATACCACACACCGCCTGACTTTTCAACAGTTTACCTTGGCAGAGTATGAATGTTTCAACATTCCTTGCGGCTGACCCAAAGAACTTGAATTTCTGGCAGAAGAAATACTGCCAGAAAAAACAAAGAACCGCCCATCCTGCCAGCGGGCAGAATGGGCGGTTTGCAACCGAACAGAATGGTACTGCTTGTGCAAAAGAGGCTGAAATTACGCTATTACAAAATGATGCAGATGAGGCCGGAACAGCCTTCGTTGATGACCCGCTCCAGGGTTTCCTGCAATTTGCCCCGTGCCTCCTGGGGCATATGCAGAAGCTTTGCCTGAAGGCCCTCGTTTACCAGCTCGTGGAGACTTTTGCCAAAAATGTTGGACTGCCAGATGCGGATGGGGTCCTGCTCAAACTCCTGAAGCAAACTCATGACCAGTTCTTCAGATTGCTTCTCCGAGCCCACAATGGGGGAAATCTCGGTGTTGATGTTGGCCTTCAGCAGGTGGATGGAAGGGGCACTGGCCCGCAGGCGCACCCCATACCGGCCACCCTGCCGCATAATCTCCGGTTCTTCCAGCTTGAGCTCTGTAATGCTGGGCATTACAATGCCGTAGCCGGTAGCTTCCACCTGTTCCAGAGCGCTGCGGATTTTTTCGTACTCCCGCTTTGCCTTGGCCAGCTGGATGATGCAGGGCATCAGGCTGGCTTCATCGCAGATTTCCAGGCCGGTGGTCTCGCCCAATACCCGATAAAAGATGTCCGGATCCAGCTCCAGCTCCAGCGTGATGCGCCCGGTGGACAGCTCCATGGAGCGCACCCGGCTGCTGCGCAGATACTCACAGTTCAAATCCAGACTGTCTCCTGCCACATCCTTCATCTGGCTTACGCCCTCTGCAAATTGCTGCACCGCCTGGTATACCGACTGCTGCAGCCAGTGGCCGCTGTCCAGCATGGGCACCCATTTGGGCAAGGCAAAGGCAATCTCCCGCACCTCAAACTCATACAGCACGCTTTTGAGAATCTCCTCAATGCCAGCTGCATCCAAATCCACACAGTTTACCGGCAGTACGGTACGGCCATACTTCTGCTGCATTTCCTGGGCCAGCTGGCGGCTTTCGGGCCGGTTGGGCTCCAAGCAGTTCAGCAGAATGACAAAAGGCTTTTGAATCTGCTCCAGTTCCTGAATCACCTGGGCTTCCGCCTGCTCGTACCGCTGGCGGGGAATGTCGCTGATGGAACCGTCGGTGGTGATCACCAGCCCAATGGTAGAATGCTCCCGAATTACCTTTTGGGTGCCGGTCTGTGCCGCCACATCAAAGGGAATTTCGTGGTCAAACCAGGGGCTCTTTACCATACGGGGCTTTTCATCTTCCTGGTGACCCACGGCTCCGTCCACCATATAGCCCACACAATCAATCAGGCGGGTTTTAAAGCTTCCGCCGCCAGCCAGCTCCACCGTGACGGCAGTTTCCGGAATGAACTTAGGCTCGGTGGTCATAATGGTGCGCCCCGCTGCCGATTGAGGCAGTTCATCTCTTGCACGGTTTTTTACAGCCTGGTTGGTGAGGCGGGGAAGCACCAGTTCCTCCATGAATTTTTTAATAAAGGTGCTTTTTCCGGTGCGCACCGGCCCTACCACACCCAGGTAGATGTCTCCCCCGGTGCGGGCCGCAATATCCTTGTAAACAGTTTGTGTATCCATCGTGTGTATTTCCCTCCCCTCAAACCGTGCTGGGTACCAGCAGGCGTGCAGGCGCTTGCAGCGTCTGTTCTTCTAACTGATTGGCCCGAACCAGCTCAGCCGCAGGCACATGGTACTGCTTGGCAATGGCAAATACCTCCTCGCCTGCTTTTGCATAGTAGATGCGCAGGGCGATGTCTGCCTCGGTACTTTCCAGCGGACTGGTGCACTCTACCTGCCCCAGCACATTCTGACGGCAGCGGGCAAATACCAGGCCATTCAATTCCATCTGAGCCTTTACCACCGCCTGGCCAGCTTCCTTTTCCACCTGTACAGAGGCTACCGAAGGCCAGCATTCAAAGCGGTAATCCTCCGGCTGGCCCCCAAACTGCTGCGGGAACTGATACTCAAAAAGCTTATCGTAGCAATCCAGCTCGCCCAGGGAGTTGCGGCAAAGGATGTGGGCCCAGGCCCTGCCGCTGAACACCAGCTGCTGGTCCTTTTGCACCAGCTCCAGGCTTTGGGGCAGCACAAAGCAATGCAGCAGCTGAGCGTCCTCGTCCGGCAGGGAGCCTTCTACCTGTACCGCAGTGCTTTGGTGCAGCTGTTCCTGTAATTGCTCGCTGTACACCGGCTGCTGCTCCAGCTGGGTGTGGTACTGGGTGGAGAAGGCGTCTTCCACCAGGTAATGCTCCCCACTGCGCCAGATGCGCAGATGCAGCAATGCGGTTACGGTAATCCCTATTCCTTCTTCCGCCCCGGCGGCCGCCATGAGGGTGCAGCCGGTCATCTCTGCATAGGCAAAGCACTGACTGTCCTCCGGCACCTGGTCGATATCCAGAATTTGGTTAAAGGGCACCGCCTGACGGGCAGTTTGCAGACCGTCGCCGGCGCTGGTGCGGTACACCAGCTCCACCTGAATGCTGCCCTTGACCACTGCCTTGCCGGATACCAGTTTGATTTCCTCCACAGTGCCTACGCCAGTGGCTTCCAGCACAGCCTGGGGTATTTCGCCCAAGGCCAGGGTTTCCTCGGCAGTAATCAGCTTATCCAGGCTTACCAGAGAGCGTGCAGTGGAGATGGAGCACATCTTTTGCTCAATGCCGCATTCCGCCAGTGCCGTGATGACCTCCTGCTGTACCTGCGGGGTAATGCGGGCGGTAAGGCCAAAGGCACCCCGTACATCCACCCTGCGCTGGTTTACGGCCCGGCAGTTGAGATACTCCACCTGACCGCCTACCTGAATCTGACAGGCGCCATACTCCCCTTGCGGCAGTTCCATGGTTCGAGTAAAGGGAATCTTCTGCTCGGTCTGGCACAGGCTTTGGTCGTCTTCTGCCTCGTAGTACACCACACAGCGCAGATAGCCCTCGGCTGTGATGCGGCCTTGAGAAACCTGCTTTTGCAAAGTAACCAGATGTACCAGGCATTTTACAATCTTAAAAATCTGCGGCAGATAGTCTGGAATCAGGATTTCTGCTTCGATGGGCAGTTCTGCCTTTGCTTCACAGGCAGGCCCCATGGAGCACAGGGTATCCCGAAAAATTTTGAGTTCCATTGTTTCGCCCCTTTCGCACTTTTGTAAGGCATTTATATGAGCCGGGGCGGGTATCTATGCACACAAAACAGCACAAAACGGCCAAGAGCCCTTACAAAAAGGGCCCTTAGCCGTTTTGCTGGTTTGATTTGCCTGCCGGTTGGGCAAAACCCCCACCGATAATTACAGGCAAGCTCAGGATTCTTTTTTGATTTTAAACAAGGTGCGCAGCAGCCCTGCCAAGCATTTGGGGCTTTTGACTACAACAATCTGCATCTTCCCTCTCCCCTTTCTGGTTGCGTATTGCTACAGTATATCCCAACGGGTTGGAATTGGTGCGTGGAAGAAGGCTGTTTTTTTGCCCCAGTGCAGCCACAAGGGGAACTAGTTCTGCTTGTCTTTTTGGGTGATTACCATCAGCAGTGCCCCCTGGCCCGCCGTGATGCAGGCGCCTTCCGGGCAGGTCTCGTTGCTGACGGCCAGCGGAAACTGTGGCTCCAGCACGCCTTCTTGCAGCGGATACTTTGCACCGGTAATGCTCACCCCAGTGGAAATTCCCTCCAGCGGAAAGAGGGAAAAATATTGCTCCGGATTGTGGGGTATCCGTTTTTGTTGCCCGCTGCACAGAATGCAAAGCCGGCTTTCCTCGCTGTGTAGCTCTGCCTGACAGCCCTGTTTTTGCAGCCAGAGGGCTGTGCCAATGTTGGCCAGGGTATGTTCCATCCGTGCGCCGCCCACTCCTCCCAGCATCAGCACCTGCCGGGCTCCTCGTTCCAGGGCCAGGCGAGCGGCATAGTGGGTGTCGGTATCATCCTTTTCGGTGGGCAGCACCACCACCTGCTCCAGCTGGGGCGGCTGAGAACTGTCAAAATCCCCCACCACCAAATCCGGCTTGCGGCCCAGTTTCTCCAGATGCCGCCAGCCGCCGTCACAGGCAATCACATAATCCGAAGGCATAATCTGAGCCAGAGCCAATGGCCCCACCGGCCCAGCTGAAACAAGTACAAAACGCATTAGTGCAGCTCCCAATCCTTGATGTTTTTCACTTCATCGTACATAGCGGCGTAGCTGTCGTATCGGCTTTGGGCAATTTTGCCTTCCTGCAAGGCTTGCAGCACGGCACAGCCTTTTTCGCTGCGGTGGGCACAGCCGGTAAACTTGCAGGTATGAACATAGGGCTCAAACTCCGGAAAGGCATATTGCAGATTTTCTTTAGGAATGTAACAGGCCCGCTCGGTGTCCAGGCTGGCAAAACCGGGCGTATCCGCAATGCGGCCGCCGAAAGCCTCAAAAATCTCCACCTCACGGGTGGTATGGCGGCCACGGCCCAGCTTTTGGCTGATGGCTCCCGTCTGCTGGTCCAGCTGGGGCAAGAGCGCATTCAGCAGGGTGCTTTTGCCCACGCCGGAGTTTCCGCAAAAGGCACACAATTTGCCTTGGATATGCTGGCGAATCTCCTCCAGCCCCTGGCCGCTGGCATGGTCTACCACCACCACCGGCAGGGTGGACTGGCGGTACAGCTCCACCAACGGCTGCGCACTTACCAAATCGTTTTTGGTAAATACCAGCACCGGCTGTACCTCCTTGTCCACTGCAATGGCGGTTAATTTATCCAGCACCAGCGTGCTGGGAACCGGTTGGGTTGTGCTGGCCACAATAAACAGCACATCCAGGTTGGCAATGGGCGGGCGTACAAATACATTTTTGCGGGCATGGATTTCGGCAATTACATTGCCGCCGTTCTCCTGCTCTACAGTTACATAGTCGCCCGCTACTGGGGTAATGCGGCGCTTGCGAAAGATGCCCTTGGCTTTGCATTCCAGCAATTCCTGGCCGCACTGTACATAATAAAATCCGCCAATGCCTTTTTTGATGTAGCCTTCTGGCATAGGGTTCGTCCTTTCTGATTCAAATTTAGGGTAGCAAACAGCAAAGCGCCCGGATTCAAGGGTTGGCCTGAATCCGGGCAAGGTTTACAGCATTACCGGCGAAATACCCTTTCACCCAGCCTTTGTATCATTGATTAGTCTGTCTGCACGGCGTCAGGCTCGGTAGGCTTGCTTTCTTCGCTCTCCTTTACCGGGGTAGGTTCCGGCGTGGGGGTAGGTGCCACGGTGGGAGCTGGCGTAGCAGTGGGCTTCGGTTTGGGGCTGGGGGTAGGTGTGGGTTCCGGTGTGGGCTCTGGCGTGGGCTCCGGTGTAGGTTCCGGCCCCAGCGAGACGATATAGCCTACTGCGGTATTGATTCGTACCTCGGTACCCGGATCGTAGGTTTGCAGAATCACGCGGCCCGGCTCGTATTCAGAGTTGTAGGCTTCACTGCGCACACCTGCCCGCAAGCCCGCTGCGGTAAGTGCTTTCAGGGCATCGGCCTCCAGCGCTCCCACAATATTGGGCACAGTGCGGTTCAAATCCACCTTTTTGCGGCTTACATACAGAACCACTGTGGAGCCGCTTTCCACGGATTCACCCGCCACCGGCTCGGTGCGGATGACAGAGCCTTCGGCCACACTGTCGTCCGCAACATTGACCCGGCGTACCTTGAGGCCAATGTTCTTGACCTCTTCCTCGGCGGCAGCAATCAGCCAGCCATTGACAGAAGGCACGCTCACATACTCCACGCCCAGGCTTACCTTTACAGTAACCTTTTGACCTTCCTTTACCGTACGAGGACCACGGGGAGACTGAGAGATAATCAGCCCTTCTTCGTATTCAGTGCTGTACACTTCCTCCTTTACCAGAGAAAGCTGACTGCTGTATTGACTTTTTACCTGGCTCCAACTCAAACCGGTAAAGTCCTCCAGCTCCACATCCCCTTTTGTGCTGAACAAAGGGTTGGTGGAGTTGGCAAAAATCATATAGCAAAGCACACTTGCCCCCAGTGCAAAGGCAACTGCCATGCCAGCCAGCACCGGCAAAATACCCATGCGCTTTTTCTGCTTTTGCTTTGCTGTCTGGGCCGATTTGGATGCAGCCGGTTTGCCCTTTGCAGACTGGGAACCAGTTCGGCGCTGGGGGCTTTCGCTGCCGGACGACTTTGTTTGGCGTACCACTTTGTCAATATACCTCTTTGGCGAATCCTCGGTGAGATATTCGTACTCAAAACGGATGCTGGGATTGCGCTTGAACTCCGCAATATCATCCAGCATGGATCTGGCGCTGGGATACCGCTGGCCAGGGTCCTTCGCCATGGCTCTGGCCGTGATATCCTGCAATGCCTGCGGCACCTGAGGTGCCACCTGCCCTAGGGGAACTGCCTGGTCGGAAATCTGCTTGATGGCAACCGACACCGCATTGTCCGACTCAAAGGGCAGCTTGCCGGACAGCATTTCATACAGCATGATACCCAAAGAATAGATATCGGCTTTGGCGTCCGTCACATCGCCCTTGGCCTGCTCCGGACTGATGTAATGCACCGAGCCAATGGCCTTGTTGCTTACCACCTGGCTCTCTGCACGGGAGAACCGGGCAATGCCAAAATCCATGATTTTGATGGTGCCATCTGCTGTAAGCATAATGTTTTGGGGCTTTATGTCCCGGTGTACCACCCCTTTGTGATGGGCGTGGTCCAGTGCATCCAGCACCTGCTCAATAAAATGCACTACCTCTTTCCAGGTAAGGCAGCCACCCCGCTGGTTCATATACTCCTTCAGGGTGATGCCGTCCACATATTCCATTACGATAAACTGTAACTTATCGGTAACGGACACATCAAATACTTTTACAATGTTGGGATGGTCCAGTATGGAAATTGCCTTGGACTCGTTTTTAAAACGGTACACCAGCTCCGCATTGTCCACAAATTCCTCCCGCAGCACCTTAACTGCCACGGTCTTTTGGGTTTTCAGGTCCACCCCTTTGTATACATTGGCCATGCCGCCCACACCCACCAGTTCTTCCAGCAGGTAGCGGCCTTCCAGCCGTTTTCCAATCAGCTGATCCATCTCAATCCTCCGGTTGCTCGATTTCAATCAGCACAGCGGTAATGTTATCCTGTCCGCCAGCCTTCAGGGCTTCCTCTATCAAACGGCGCGGCGCCCCAAAAAACGGAGTATGCTGCATAACGGCCAAAATCTGTTCATCCTCCACCATTCCGGTAAGGCCATCGCTGCAAAGCAGCACCATGTCCCCTGTTTTAACCGGCACGGTGGTGTAATCAGCCGTTACACCCCGCTCCACTCCCAAGGCTCGGGTGATGAGATTTTTGCGCGGGTAATTTTCCGCTTCTTCGCTGGTAAGCTTGCCTGTTTCCACCAGCTGCTGCACCATGGAGTGATCCTTTGTGAGCTGGGTCAGCTGGCCTGACCGGCATAGATACGCCCGGGAATCGCCCACATGTACAATGTGCAGCTCCCCCTGGCGCACCAGGCAGCACACCACAGTGGTGCCCATGCCCCGGTTTTCCGGCTCCTGCTCTGCATTCTCATAAATAGCCCGGTTGGCCTGGGTGATGCAATGCTGCAAAAAAGCCCGTTCCTGGCCACGCTGCAAGCCACGCAATCCTGCTTCAAAACAGGCTTCCATGGTATCGGTGGCAATCTGGGCTGCCAGCTTGCCGGCGGCAGCACCGCCCATACCGTCGCACACAACGGCCCAAACGGTGTCGTCTTGCAGGCGGGCAGCCCGGTAGTTATCCTGATTTTCACTGCGCAAGCTTCCTACATCGGTCTTGCCTGCTAGTTTCATGCCTGTTCCTCCTTTGCGGCTTCTTCACGGCGCAGCTGGCCACAGGCAGCGCTGATGTCGCTGCCCAGGCGGCGGCGCACCGTGGCATTCACCCCCAGCTGGGTGAGCAGGGTCTGAAAACGCTTGACATTTTCGGCATCGGTGGAGGAATAGGGGCTGCCATCCACCGGGTTAATGGGAATCAGGTTTACATGGGCCCCCACGCCCCGGATAAGCTTGGCCAGCTCCCGGGCTGTTTCGGGGCTGTCGTTTACGCCCCGCACCATGGAATACTCAAAGCTGATGCGCCGGCCGGTGGTTTTTTGGTACCGACGGCAGGCATCAATCAGCTGCCGCACCGGGTAGGCATCGTTGACCGGCATCATGGCACTTCGCATGGCATCATTGGGTGCGTGCAGCGAGATGGAAAGGGTAAGCTGGAGCTTTTTCTCCGCCAGCCGGTCAATTTGCGGCACCACGCCGCAGGTAGAAAGTCTGATGTTGCGCATACCGATGTTTACACCGTCGGCACAGGAGATAATCTCCAAAAAGTCCATTACATTTTCAAAGTTATCCAGCGGTTCCCCAATGCCCATAAGCACGATGTGAGAAACACGCTCCCCTGTATCCCGCTGAGCGGCGTAAATCTCCGCTGCAATTTCGCCTGCTTCCAGGTTGCGTACCCGCCCTGCCTGGGTGGAGGCGCAGAACCGGCAGCCCATGCGGCAGCCAACCTGGGTGGACACGCAAACCGTGTTGCCATAATTATAGCGCATGAGAACCGTTTCAATACAGTTTCCATCTGCCAAACGCAGGAGATATTTTATGGTGCCGTCCTTAGATTGCTGTTTGCGCTGCACCGCCGGCACAGCCAGATAAAACTGTTCCTCCAGTTTGGCCAGCAGTGCCTTGGGCTGGTCGGTCATGGCAGCAAATTCCGTTACCTGTTTTTGATGAATCCAGTGAAAAATCTGCTTGGCACGAAAGCCAGGCTGGCCCAGCTCCTTCATCAGGCTAGTAAGCCGGCCCAGCGTATAAGATGAAAGACATTGTTTTTCCATGTGTTTACGCTTTCTCCAGTACGGCAATAAAGAATCCATCCGGGCCGCTTTCACCCGGCAAAAAAGTCATCATATGGTTGTGGATGCGTGCACCCGGCAAAGTGAATTCCGGTTCTACCAGATAGAATTCCGGGTGGGTTTGCAAAAAGGCTTCCACCACCTGCTGGTTCTCCCGCTGGTCGATGGTGCAGGTGGAATACACCAGCCGGCCGCCCGATTTGAGATAGCTGGCACCGCAGGCCAGAATTTCGGCCTGTAAGGCATGGAGCTGCTCTACCTGTTCCATGGTTTTGTAGCGGATATCCGGTTTTTTGGCAATGATGCCAAGGCCGGAACAGGGCACATCGCACAGCACCCGGTCCGCTCCCTCCAACTGGGCATTATGCACCGAAGCATCGTTGCATAACACCGTAGTGTTGGCAATCCCGCAGCGGCTCAACGCCCCTTCAATTAAGGAAAGACGAGACTGAACCGCATCGCAGCTGATGAGTGTGCCGGTGTTTTGCATACACTGAGCCAGGGTAAGGGTTTTACCGCCGGGAGCCGCACAGAGATCCAGCACCTTCTGGCCGGGCTGGGCTTCCAGATTCAGGGCTGCCAGCTGAGAAGCCGCCCCCTGTACATGGTACAAGCCCTGGGCAAAGGCCTCCCCCGCTGCGGGGCTGCCTGCAAAGTCCGCCTGCACCGAGCCGGGCACCGGGCCGGGCTGGGCCGGCGTTCCCTGCTGGGCCAGCCGGTCGCAAAGCTCCGACACATCCACCTTCAGGCTGTTGGCTCGAAGCAGAGTATACCGAGGCGGATTGCCAAAGGCTTGCAGAATGCACTCACATTCCTGGGGATACTGCTTTTGAAGCAGCTTTACAATGGGCTGCCCCACAGAATAAAGCACACTCAGCCGCTCCGCCGGGGTTTTGAACTGGGCCTTGCGGGGGTCCTGTTCCATTGCTTTGCGCAGCACCGCATTCACCAGGCCGCTGGCACTGGTCTTTTTCAGGCCACGGCAGAGGTTAACGGATTCGTTGACTGCTGCCCGGGGAGGAATATTCATATAAGCTGCCTGATACAATCCGCTGCGCAAAATCGCCCGTACCTGGGCATCCAGCTTATGCAGGGGGCGGCTTAAACAGCGGCTGAGGCACCAGTCCAAGGTAATAAGCCGTTCGGTTACACCGTAAAACACGGCGCTTACAAAGGCTTTATCCCGGCTGGACAGGGTCTGCTGCTCCAAAAAGGAGCCCAGCACCAGATTGGCGTAGCCGCTTTCTTCCTGGCGCACCAGGGCCAGAACTGCGGTGCGGCGGGCTTGATCCATGGTTTCATTCCTCCCAAGGGGTTTAGGTTACAGGGTGTCCCCCACTGCCAGGCGGCGGCCAGCCCCATAGGCTGCGCCAGCCATGGGCTTGGAGCCTTCGGGCACCACCTCCATCAGCTGGAGTGCATCCTGCTGGCAGGCAATGGTCAGGGGGTTGAGAGCCAGAACGGTGCCGGGGGCAGCATTGCCGGGTACCACCAGACTGCTGCGCACCTTTACCTTTTTGCCCTCGTGTTCAAAATAGGCTACCGGCCAGGGGTTCATGCCTCGCACCAGATTGTGCAGCTGGCTGGCAGGCCGGTTAAAATCAAAGCGGGCCATCTCCTTGGTTAAGGGAGGGGCCAGGGTGGCCTTGGTATGGTCCTGGGGGGTGCGCTGGGCACGGCCCTCGCCAATGGCCTGAATGGTTTCTACCAGAGTTTGTGCGCCCTGCTGGGTAATGCGTTCAAACAGTTCGCCGCTGGTTTCGTTGGGGCCAATGTCCACCGGGGCCACAGCCAGAATGTCACCGGTATCCAGACCTTCGTCCAGGTACATAATGGAAACACCGGTGCGCTCATCTCCATTGATGACCGCCCACTGCACGGGAGCAGCCCCCCGGTACTGGGGCAGCAGGGATACATGGAGGTTGATGCAGCCGTGGACGGGGATTTCCAATACTTCCGGCGGCAGGATGCGGCCATAGGCCACCACCACAATCAGCTCGGGGGCAAGGGCACGAATCTGTTCCCATACCTGAGGTTCCCGCAGGGTTTTAGGCTGGAACACCTGCAAGCCGTGTTCCAGTGCCATCTGCTTAACAGGTGGGGCTGTAAGCACCTGCTTACGGCCCACCGGCTTATCTTCCCGGGTAAAAACGCCGCACACTTCGTGGCCAGCGTCCAGCACTGCTTGCAGGCTGGCAGCGGCAATGTCCGGCGTACCCATAAACAGGATGCGCATTAGTCTTCCACCTCGTCGGGATAGTCATCTTCGTAGAAATGCTCGGCCAAATCCATGATGGTTACACCGTCCAGATGGTTGGTCTCATGGCAGAAGCAGCGGGCCAGCATCTCCTCCCCTTCCATCTCAAAGAACTCGCCGTGGCGGTCCTGGGCACGGATTTTCACCTTGCGGGGGCGGCTGATGGCACCGTTGTGGCCGGGGAAGGACAGGCAGCCCTCATACAGAGTGACCTCATCCTCAGAGCACTCCAGAATTTCGGGGTTAATGCACTCGATGAACTTGGGCTCCCAATCTGCGGGCATCTCGCCATCTTCCGGCAGGTCACGCTCGTCCAGAGCAATGAACAGGCGGCGCATTACGCCCACCTGAGGGCCGGCCAGACCCAGCCCGCCTGCATCAATCAGGGTTTCCTGCATATCGTCCAGCAGGGTTGCCAGACGGTCGTCAAAATTGGTTACCGGGCGGCAGACCTTTTTCAGAATCGGATCGCCATCCTGTACAATGGTACGCAGTGCCATAATATAATCCTCCTTGGTATTCAGAACGCCCTTTTAGGGCTGTATAGTAAATAATCGTGGGTTAATCCCCATCGGAATGAAAATCCAGCGTGACCGAGGCCCTGCCTGGCAGGCCTTCCTGGCTGTATTGGCCCAGAACCTCCCCCATAATCTGGCGGAAAGCCCGGTCGTTGCGGCATTTAATGGTAAGTTTATAGCGGAAACGGCCCTTCACCATCACCACATTCATGGGTGCCGGACCCAGAATACGCAGGGGAATCCCCTGGGTGGCTTGGGCTTTCTGGCCCAGAATCTGGGCAAAGCGCATGGCGGCTGCCATGGTCTTGCCTTCATCCTTTCCGCTGAAGGCTGCAATGCACACGCTGCAAAAGGGCGGGTACAGGCACAGTTTACGAAACATGATTTCCTGCTGAAAAAAGGCCTCGTAATCCTGGGAAGCAGCAAGATTTAAAGTAGGATTGTCCGGGTCTACAGTTTGAATCACCGCATAGCCCGGCTGGCTGGAACGGCCACCCCGGCCAATCACCTGGGTTACAAGGGAAAATACCGTTTCAAAGGCACGGAATCCCTGAGAAAACAGCAGAGAATCAATGCCCAGCACCCCCACCAGGGTGACTTTTTCAAAGTCCAGCCCTTTGGCCACCATCTGGGTTCCCAGCATAATCTGGTACTCTCCCCTTGCAAACTGGGCCAACATGGTTTCGTGGGCATTCTTCTGGCTGGTGGAATCCTGGTCCATCCGCAGGATGCGAGCCTGGGGAAACAACTCGGCCAGTTCCTCCTCCACACGCTGGGTACCGAACCCGGTGTACCGCAGCTTTCCCCCACAGTCCGGGCAGCGGGTGGGCACGGGAGAAATGGTTTTGCCGCAGTAATGGCAAAGCAGCTTGTTGTCGGTTTTATGGTAGACCATGGGCACGCTGCAGCTGGTGCACTTGAGGGCTTTGCCGCAATCGCTGCACATACCTACCGTTTTGTAACCCCGCCGGTTCAGCAGCAAAATGGCCTGGTTGCCTGCTTCCAGCGTTGCGCGAATGTGCTGGGCCAGCCGGGCACTGATACTGCCCGGATTGCCCGCCGCCAGTTCCGCTTTCATATCCACCATTTCCACAGCGGGCAAAGGCTGCTGGGCATACCGCTGGGTCAGCTTGTACAAGGTGTATCGGCCTTCCAGTGCTGCCTGGTAGCTCTCCACGCTGGGAGTGGCCGATGCAAACAGCACCAGCGCATTGTGGTCTGCCGCGCGGCGTTTGGCTACCTCCCGGGCATCAAAGCGGGGGGCACTTTCGGAGCGGTAGGTGTGCTCCTGCTCCTCATCCACAATGATAACACCAATATTTTGCAGCGGTGCAAATACCGCACTGCGGGTTCCCACCACAATCTGGGCTGCCCCCTGCTGAATCATCTGCCATTGGAGCAGCCGTTCGGTATGGTTAAGGGCCGAATGCTGTACCGCCACCTGAGAGCCGAAGCTCTCCTTCAGGCGGCGAATCATCTGGGGGGTCAGGCTGATTTCCGGCACCAGCACCAGAGCCGTACGGCCCAGCTGCAATGTGCGCTCAATCAGCTTTAAAAACACCAGCGTTTTGCCGCTGGCCGTAACACCGTAAAGCAGCGCTGCACTGGCAGTTTTCTGCTCCAGCTGGGCCGCCAACCCCTGGTACACCTGCTGCTGGGCTTCGCTGAGCACCACCGGCTCCTGTTTGGGGCGAATATGACTGAATAGGTCCAGCCTCTTATCCACCTGGCGGCGGGTGAGCACTCCTTTTTCATACAGGTTATCCACCACGGCCCGGCTGATGCCCAGCTGGGCCAGGGCGCTTGCTGTAAGCGGCCCCTGCTGCAACGCCTGCACCGCCGCCTGCTGCTTGGCAGTGGGCTTTGGTTTAACTGGCAATTCCCCTGCCAGCGCATATTCCGGCTCGGTATGGCGCACCAGCTGCTTTTGCAGCCTTGGCCCTTCTGGCAGCTGCTGGGCTTTATACTGGGCACCATAGGGGATTACCGCCTTGACGGCTTCGTAAAAAGTACAGAAGGTGCGCTCTTTTAAAAAGTATACCAGGCGCAGCAGCTCCTGGGTAAGGCAGGCCTGTTCCGGTGCTGCGTCAAACAGCGTTTTGCAGCGGCCCTGTTCCTCCTGCTCGCCCAGGCCCAGCACCACGCCCATCCGTGCATCGTTGCTGCGGCCAAAGGGCACCAGCACCATGCTGCCCAGATGGATGGATTTGTCCAAATCCGGCGGCACAAGGTAAGTATAGAGCTTATCAAAATGAAAGGTGGCTCCGTTCACTGCCACTTGTACGGTTGGGAACACAGAGCCCTTCTCCTTTCTGTGCCATGGGGCAAAATCAGTCCTGCTGGTGCTTGCAAATCAGCTGGTAGATTTCCTCGGCGCAGTCATCAACTTTTTCGTTCACAACCACCTCGTCGTAGTCCACCGCATATTCCATTTCTTCCACAGCACGGGCCAGCCGCTTTTGAATTTCCTCTTCGCTTTCGGTGCCACGGCCCCGCAGACGCTCCTCCAGCTCGGTATAACTGGGCGGCCGCACAAAGATGGTAACCGCACCGGGGTACATCCGTTTGATGCTGCTGGCTCCCACCACCTCAATGACCAAAATTACAGTGATGCCGCTTTGAATGCGCTTGTCCACCTCGGATTTAGGGGTGCCATAATAGTTGCCGCAGTACTCGGCATACTCCAGAATTTCCCCGGCCTCAATGCGGCGCTCAAACTCCTGCCGGGTCAGATACACATAATTTACGCCGTCCTTCTCGCCGGGGCGGATGTCCCGTGTGGTGGCAGAGATAGACAGCTCCACCTCGGGATGCAGCTGCATCAACCGCTTTACCACCGTATCCTTGCCAGAGCCGGAAGGCCCTGAAATAACTACAAGACGATTTTCGTTATTCATTGTCCAGTTCTTCCTCCATTTCATCCTCGGCAGGGGTATCACTCAGACGGTTTGCCACGGTTTCGGGCTGTACCGCCGACAGAATCACATGGTCGGAATCCATGATGATTACTGCACGGGTGCGGCGGCCATAGGTGGCATCGATAAGCGAGCCTTTGTCCCGTGCTTCCTGCACAATACGCTTAATGGGTGCGGATTCGGGGCTGACAATGGCAATCAGACGATTTGCACTCACCATATTGCCAAAACCAATGTTGATAAGCTTCATTCTGTCCTCCCTGCATTACTCGATGTTTTGAATCTGTTCCCGGATTTTTTCAATTTCGGCCTTGGTATCCACCACAATGCGGGTGATGGCAATATCCTGGCACTTGGAGCCGATGGTGTTGGTTTCCCGGTTCAGCTCCTGGGTAAGGAAATCCAGCTTTCGGCCTACGGGGCCTTCGCCGGTCAAAATCTGCCGGTACTGGGCCAGATGGCTGCGCAGGCGCACGGTTTCCTCGTCCACAGCAGTTTTATCTGCAAAGATGGCCGCCTCGGTAAGCAGACGGGATTCCTCCACGGTGTGGTCCTGCAACAGCGTTTGCAGCCGAGCATACAGCCGCTGGGTGTATGCTTCCACCCGGCCTTCACTTTCCTGCTCAATGCGCTGCACATTTGCCTCGATGGTATCCAGGCGAGAAAGAATATCCTCCTTGAGCTTTTGGCCTTCCTGGGTGCGCATGGCCACAAACCGTTCCAGCGCTTGCTGGCAAACGCCGCTCACATCCTGCCAGAGCTGCTCCTCGTCCACCTGGGGCTGACGCAGCACCAGCACATCCGGGCAGCGGGACAGCATACCGGCCGTCACATCATTTTTGACCCCCAGCTCCTGGCTGATTTGAGCCATTGCCTGGGCGTACTGCCGGGCCAGAGGCAGGTCCACCTCCACCTGGGTGCTGGCAGCACTTACATTCTGAATCTGCATATGCAGCTCGGTTTTGCCCCGGCTGATTTGCTGGGCAAGCTGCTGCTTGAGCTTATCGTCCAAAAATGCCGCACTGCGAGGAATGCGGGAGAAATACTCAAAATACCGAGAGTTCACGCTTTTAATTTCAATTGTAATGCTGCGGCCATTGACCACTGCTTCGCCACGGCCATAACCCGTCATACTTAAAGCCATAAAAAGGCACCTCATTCCCTTTTGTTGGGTAAAACACCTAGGACAGGCCCACTGCTGCGGACACAATACCCCATTTTTAAATAGATACTTTATATTCTACCCCTTTTGTACTGGGTTTGCAAGTTTTTCCTTGCCGGGCGGCAATCCGGGCTTTTTGTTCCCTGCTGGCTCCGGCCAAAAAACAGGTTCCCTGCCTTTGCAGGCTTTTGCTTTGTTCCTTCTTGTATGGCTTTTTCATGCTATAATCAGCACTAAAAAATGCAGCGTTGCAATTTCGGTTTCAATTGATAAAAAACAACTATAGAGGTATGGAGGAATAATGGTTAACAAGATAGCGATTGTAAGCTTGTCATCTGGTATCCTTGGCGAAGCATTTGCAAAGCACGAAGTTGAAATTGGTATAAAAAGGTTAGAGGCATATGGGCTTGAAATTAACATGATGCCCCATGCTCAAAGCGGCATGGAATATGTAAAAAATCATCCGAAAGAGCGAGCAGAGGACTTGTTGGCTGCTTTTGCAGATGATTCCATCGACATGATTCTGACCGCAATCGGTGGTGATGATACCTATCGCCTGCTTCCTTATCTGTTTGAGCATGACGACCTGAAGAAGGTCATAAACAACAAGATATTCCTTGGATTTTCGGACTCAACGGCAAATCACTTAATGCTGCATAAAGCAGGATTAAACACATTTTATGGACAGGCTTTTTTGCCGGATGTATGCGAACTTGAACCCAATATGCTGCCTTATTCGGCTCGGTTTTTTGAGGAGCTGATTCGCACAGGCAGAATTAGCGAAATAAGGCCCAGTGATATTTGGTATGAGGAGAGAAAAGACTGGTCGGCGGATGCTGTCGGAACTATGAGAGTTAAACATAAAAACCAAGGCTTTCAGCTGCTTCAGGGCAATAGTATTTTTGAAGGCAAAATTCTGGGAGGATGTTTAGAATCGCTCTATGACTTTTTTGATGCATCAAGACACCCCGATTCCGTAGCGCTATGCAAAAAATACGAACTGCTTCCGAATCTCAGTGATTGGAAAGGAAAAATACTTCTTTTGGAAACAAGTGAAGAACAGCCAAGACCGGAACTTTTTAGAGATATGCTGGCTGCATTAAAGAAAACCGGTGTATTTGATGTTGTTTCTGGTGTATTATGGGGAAAGCCTATGGATGAATTGTATTTTGAGGAATACAAGAAAATCATCCTGGAGGTAGTAGATAACCCCGCTCTGCCTATTGTGGCAAATATAAACATTGGGCACGCTGCACCTAGATGTATCATTCCATTTGGTGTAAATGCAATCGTTAACGCAAACGAGCAGTTTATTAAATTTGTCTACGAAGATTAATCGTCTGCTTTATGCGGACTAATTGACCTAAATAAAATTCACTCACGCAGTCAGATTTCGGTTTTTGAATGTTCCCCCCTACAAGGCTGAACTGCCCCAGATTGTGCAGACAGCGCGAAACCCTGGTGTAGGAGTATGCAGTTTTAACAGGAGCGGCGCCGCTCCTGTTTTGCTATAACAATGCCAATTCGCTACAGACTATGGCCTTTTATTCCCTGCAAAATGTTAAAAAAACGGGCAAAAGAGCAATCGTCTGTTGGTGGATTTCTCTGGATACCTACTTTATAATTATATCTAGAATTATAAAAGGAGGCCATTACTTATGAGTTTGGGCAGCAGCCTTTACAACGCACGCAAAAACAATGGTATGTCCCAGCAGGAAGTGGCGGAACGCCTGGGGGTAAGCAGGCAGACCATCTCCAAATGGGAGCTGGGGGGGTTCACTTAGATAAAGATACCACACCATTCCCACGCTGACTTTTGCTCAACCGATACAGCCGGAGGGCTGGATAACAAGAAAAGGCGGTATGCGCCCCGTGGAGGGGTAGCGTACCGGCTTTTCTTGT
>CALWNE010000054.1 GCA_944382705.1 uncultured Allofournierella sp. | reverse complement strand
CACCAGCAGCGCAACGCCCGACGAGGACCGCACGCAGCCCACCAGCAGCGCAACGCCCGAAGAGGACGGCACCCAGCCCACCAGCAGCGCAACGCCCGGAGAGGACGGCACCCAGCCCACCGGCAGCGCAACACCCGGAGAGGACGGCACCCAGCCCACCGGCAGCGCAACACCCGGAGAGGACGGCACCCAGCCTACCGGCAGCGCAACACCCGGAGAGGACGGCACCCAGCCCACCGGCAGCGCAACGCCCAGTGAGGATAGCACCCAGCCCACCGGCAGTGCAACGCCCGAAGAAGCGGAACAGGATACCGGTGATAGAGAAGCGGACGACCAACAACAAAAGCAGGATAGTGAGCAAGACCAGCAAACGGATGCTGCGGATAACGCCATAGATGTCTATGCAGCGCAAGCTACAATTAAGAGCATCAGTTGGGGCGCAGACAATCATTTGATTCAAGGCTCTAATATTATTTCGTTGCCCCACATAACCACTGCAAATCATCCTTTTGATTTTAGCATTGATGTGAGTGCGGGTGGAATAGTAGGGGAAGGCGGGGATTCCTCCACCTCTACGGCGACTACCGATGCGCTGGACCAGAGCCTGGCCTACCTGAAAGACACAGTCAACAGTTCTATACACGCTGTTCAGGTGGAGTTTTCCAATGGATACAAGCTTTCCGTCCCTCTGGACAAACCCCTTTGGGATTATGTCACTGGCAAAGAGATGTTGTATAACAACATAAAAAATGCAGTGGCTGCATCGGATACCCGGCAGACCAGCGTAAGCATGGGGGTTTCCGGCGACGGTCTATTGCAGCTAATCAAGACGGCGATAGAAGGACTTGACATTCCCTCTGGCACCACCGGCAAACAGGTTCGGGAGATTAAAAACAGTGTGGATGAATTGACCTTGACCGATGAACAATGCCGTGTGACCATCAACATCGGCAGCAAACGCAATCAATTCGATGCAAGCCCCTATATTGTGGATACGGTACATCCAGACAATGTTACCATTAACCTGTTTGATTACACCCTGTACGATTGGTACCTGTCAGATAGCATGGAGGACGATCCAAAAGCACAGCTTGTCGTCCAGGGAATCAATGGGGTGCAGGGAAGCTCCAACCAAAGCCATGGATTGCTGTTTCGTAAAAGCAACGGCGTTGGAGGAACCTGGAACCAGTGGACCGGCAATGTGGGCGGCGTTACCCAAGGGCTGGTAAAGAACACCTTGGGCAGCGATGGTTACCCGGTTTTGAATCTGAGCGAAACATTCCCCAGAGAGGCAAATGGCAATTATGTAGTGAGCGGTACCGTAGTAAGCACCTACGACCCACAAGAAAGCCTGGCTTATCTGTTTGATCCCAACGATCAATCGGCAGGGCAATACCGTAAAGTATACCGGGATGTTGAGGGTTTGTTTACCATCAATGAAGCTGGAAACTATTACTACAACAGCCGCCAAAACTTTGCAGAGTTTGATGCCAGCACAGGCAGCAATCGGTTTACACTTTACAATGCGCCCGCAGTAGAGCACGGACAGTTCTTTCCCTTCAATACAGCTGGCGAGGTGTTCAAGCTGAGCAACGGGGCATTGGTTAACGAAGGGCTGTCTTCCGCCGGTTCGGCTGTGGTCAACCACTATTTGGGCCTGACCATGGAAGTGGAATTCCAGCAGCCTTTGGGCGGCATGGTGAGTGTAGGGCATGATGAGAGCCACGCAAAGCCCATGGTGTACGAATTCTCCGGTGACGATGATGTATGGGTGTTCATTGATGATGTGCTGGTAGCAGATTTGGGCGGCATTCACGATGAAATGAAGGTTCTCATCGACTTTTCTACCGGCGAAATCACCATTGAACGAGCCAGCGATCCCAATCAAAATACCACAATCACAACCACCATCCGAGAGCGGTTTGAGCTGGCCGGCCGCCAGAATCCCGATATGTTTGAAGGCGATACCCTGGCGGGCAACACCACGCATACCCTCAAGATGTTTTATATGGAGCGAGGAAATGTGGACTCCAACCTGACGCTTTCCTTCAACCTCATGGAACCAGTGGACAATGTGCTGGTCAAGCTGGACCAGAACGGCAATCCCGTAGAAGGCGCTTCCTTTGCGCTGTATCGTGCCGAGCTGGATGCCGACGGCAATCCCATTCGAGAGCAGTCAAACCTTGTGGAGCGTTACAAAGTGCAGTCTGTGCCGATTAGCACAAACCTGACAACAAACCATAAGGGCGAGGTGGTTTTGCCCAGCGAGGTGGATTACAGCGCCCATCCCTATTATATCCTGCGAGAAACCAATATTCCGGCAGGTTATTTTTCCACCGGTGATGTTCTGTTGGAGTACGATAAATTCCAGTACAACAAGGACGGCACCTCCACCGGTACCAACCTGCTGCTGGGGGATAACCGGTGGCAGACCGGCGCATATATGAGCTTTGCGGCGAGTGTATACCAGGCAGGCGAACTGAATTACAGCACAAACCAACCCATTTCGTCGGAGCGGGCTCAATCCGGCCTCGTGGTGGTGGTGCCCATGATGAAGATCAGCACCGATTCCAGTGGTCAGTGGGTGCCGCTGTACGGCTCGGGCCTGGCTGGCTACCATGAGGTGGATTTCAACGCCACCGACAGCACAAGTGCACTAACCCAGCGACAAGCAGTTCTTACCGCACTGCTCTACCAGATTTATGGTTCGCAGCACGCAAAAAACGATGTGTACAGGTACTCTGCCTGGACGCTGGACTGGAGCGAGAACAACAGTCGTTTTCAGGCAACACTTACCGACCTGCCCGGTGATGCACAGCGGTATTACTGGGCAAACAACGATGTGACAGAGTCTGATTTGGCTGCATCCTACTATTTTTTGGATCTGGAAAACCTTCAGGCGATTTTTGGTGATTTGTATACCAAGACCAAGGATCAAAAATTACAGGGCATAGCAGATATGATTCAGCAGGCCGCCCAGCAGCATACAGCAGGCGTGGAATGGTCTCAGCTTAGCGAAAAGCAAGTATGGGAGGCTGTTGCCAAGGGTGTTGCAGATCTGCTCGAGCAGCTGGAACAGCAGGATGAACAGGCGTTTGGCTTGCTGGATGTTTCCGAATTCAACCGGATATTCTCCAGCCGTATCTACATTCCCAATGCTGCACCGAGTTTGACCGTCCAAAAGCTGGACCAGGATGGCAATCCTCTTGCAGGAGCCCAGTTCAGCCTGTATGCAACACAAGCGGACGCAAACGGAAACACAAACCCCTTGGGTACAGTAGTTACCGGCAGCGATGGAACGGCATACTTCCATTTTGGAGTTGCCGCAACACCATCTGCATCTACGGCTTCGGTTTTGGTACAGCTGACAGGGGACTACCTGGATTTGTATCTGAGAGAAACCAAAGCGCCTACGGAGGAATACATCATCAACGATAAAGTGATTCCGGTGCGAATTCTGCAGAATGGCCGCATTTATGCAGATGGTCTGAAAGTAAACGATGGCATTACGGTACGCAAGGGACTGGGTGAACTGGTGCAAACCATGGCCCGCTACGCTGTACCGGATAGCGTCAATGTAACCCTTCGGGATATCACAGCAGGTGAATTGAACGCCGCCACATTGGATGCTCTTTTGAAAGGAACTGTGGTGGATGCATCCGCCGGTCAGCAGGGCGATGACAGCATTCTGCGTACAGGGCGCACACTGAACCTGCACTATGGACTGGATAACGCATTGCTGCAATATGGCACACATCCAGACCCATCCACAGGCGTTGCCCCCGAGCCTTACTTTGAAGCGGATGAAGGAGTTCTGGCCCTGGAAATCCAGCAGAACTACCTGGCTCATGCCAATGAGGCTGTTTATACCTCGGTAGCAGCCAAACAGGACCTGCGCGACCAGGATATCCGTGGATTGTTTACTGGTTCCACTACGGTGGTAGTGCGCAATCGACACGAAAACAGCCGGGGAAATTTTTTCATTCACAAAACGCTCGCATTCTCCAGCGCAGTTTCGGAGGATGAACAGCAGCAGTACCAGGCAAGTTACTTTGGCTTTGATGTGAAAGTGGATGTTGCCGCAGCAGCTCAGGACAATCAGTGGGCAACAGACGGAGCGGTTTACACAATCCGTGACAGCAGCAACAATGTGGTGGAACAGGGCACAGTCACCTTTAAGGAGATAACGCAAGGTTCCAACCTCTACAACATTGCCTCTGTAACAATGGGAACCCCGGCGGCAGGCAGCAGTCGAATTTACACCGATGGAAGCAGCTATCTTATCTGGTTGAAAAATGGTGAAACGGTTGTAGTGGAAGGGGTTCCGTTCCGTGCAAATATCACTGCCCAGGAAGTAAGCGCAGCGGCCGACTACACCGCTCAGGATGCTGCTGTGCAAGGCCTGGCTGCCTATAAGACATCGGTCCAGGTGAATGCACAGGGAGTTGTTTCCGGAACAACTGCCACCGGCACCGTGGAGGAAATCCTCAATAACCCGCAGTTCTATTTTTACAATTATGTAGACAAAACTTCCAGCATAACGCTGGAAAAGAAACTGGCCCAAGGGGAGACCAGCACACTTAAGTTTCCCTTTGAGGTAACGCTGTTCCAGCCCGGCGGCGGCAGTCTGCTGACAGGTAACTACCAGTATACGGTTCACTACGCCGATGGAACAAACAATCTGGAGGGCACAGTCACCAGCGGTAAACTTTCGGTAGCATTGGGCCACGAGGACAAGGTCACCATAGAGGGGCTTCCGGTGGGGGCACAGTACATGGTGGAAGAAACCCCTATGGGCTACCGGCCGGAAGGCACCATCGATGGCCAGTCGGTTACATTGTCCAATAACAGCCTGACAGGCACTGTGCTGGCACAGCCTGCGCAGGGAGCGGCGGTCAATCAGGTGGTGTTCACCAACACCCGAAGCGCCAGCATTACCATCACCAAACGCAATGGCCAGAACGAGCTGCTGAGCGGTGCAGGGTTTACCCTGTACGATAAGGACACCGGCGCCGTTGTGCGCAGTGAACGCTACACCGATTTGGCAATGCGCACGGAAATTGATGTTAGTGACAACGCTTTCGACCAGGATGCCATGCGTTACACAGCCAGCGACGGTAAAACCTACATCGTTCATACGGTGGATGCAGGCGGTACCCCCAAATACTACTATTACAGATGGCTTACCGACAAAGAGAAGCAGGAGTTCAACAGCAATAAGTGGACCGAGGAGCAAAACAGCAAGGTAGAGGCCATTGTGGAGTTCACCGAGCTGCCCTTGACTGGGGATTACATCATTCGTGAAACCACGGTACCCAAAGGCTATGTGCAGCCTGGTGAGATTCAGGTAGGCAGTCTGCCAAAGGAAACCGCAGATGGTTCTGATGTTTGGGTTTACGATGTACTGTACACCGTAACCAACCACGAGGAGATAAAATTCCCTGTTACCGGCCTGATGGGAATTGGGGGCCTGCTGGCAGCAGGCGTCACCCTGGTGGGTGCAGCATTGGTTTTGGCCATAAGCAACAAACGGCGTAAGTCCGTACCCGGCGAATCATCCCAAAGCTGACCGGGACCGGATAAGGACTATAAGCAAAAAGGAGGAAGTTTTATGCATCATTCCCATTCGTTAAAAAACCGGATTAGTGCATGGTTGGTGGCTTTGTGTATGGCGGTTGTTCTGCTGCCGTCCGGTGTTTTTGCAGCAACTGGCAGCATTACAATCACCGCACCCCCAGATGTTACCTTCCCGGCAGGGTTTCAGGTGAATGCTTACGAGGTTATGAAGTTGGTAAACCCAGACCAAAACAATCCACAGGCAAAAATCTACGAAGTGACGGATGGCTTCAAACCCTTTTTTAACATCGATGCAATTAAAGCCGTGTTCGGTACGGTAAGCGGCAAACCCCTTTACCTGACCTATGGCGGCGATTCAACCCCCGCCGGCGAGAGAAAACTTTCCGTAACGGCAACAGAGCCGGCCTCGACGGTTCCTCGCATTACCATTACTAATTCCGCTGCGCTGGATACCCAGTACCCAGTCTCCGACCTGCTGGACCGTATCAACAAGAGCAGTAAAGAAGTTCTGGCTATGTACTACTGGCTGGAAGACTACATTAAGAATACCGGCACAATTAGCCCTCAGGCTACGGAAACAGTACAGCAAAACACCACCAATTCCATTCAGTTGACCGGCCTGGAAGAAGGCGGCTATGCCCTGGTGTTCTCCAACGCTGGCGATGATTTGGTAATCAACCAGGGTATCCTGGTGCCCACCGGCGAGACCATGGCACTGAAAGGCCAGACCATCACTCTGGACAAGCAGGTTAGCACAAGTGCAGACCAGGATTTTGGCAATTCTGCTACCGCTGAAATTGGGCAGACACTGTACTACAAGGTGGAATCCAAACTTCCTGTTCCCAGTGCAGATCAAAGCTTTGTAAGCTTTACAATGACCGACACAATGGAAAATCAACTGGTAGATGCTAGTTCCTTTGGGCTGAAACTGGGCACAAGCCAGCAGCTTACTACGACTGTTGTAAACCAAATCGTTCAGTTTAAAGATAGCCAGACACTCATTGCTACCCTGACCGTTAATACAGACAAAAAAGGATTTAGCTTGGTGTTTGACCAGGCTGCTTTGCAGCAGACTGTCTACCAGGGTCTGGATGTGCTGCTTACCTACCAGGCAGAGCTGACCAAAGACGCTGTGGCTGTGAACGATAACTGCATTGTTTTGAATTATAGCCACGGACCCAATGAAATCAGTCAGGAGGCTGTAACCCAAGCATACACCTACGGGCTGACCGTTGAAAAAAAGTTCACGACGGATGCAGGCGTGGTTCAATCGCCGGGCAGTGCCGTTGTAAACGGTGTAACCTTCAAACTCTACCGTGGGCACATCAGCGGAACGCCTGCTGCAAGCAATCAGCCCATCCCGGTAAGCAATGTAACTGCCACTGTGGCCGGCCAGTATGTTTTGGATGACACTAAGACTACAACCGAACTAAAGCTGGATGCAAATGCAGCTCTCTCTGTAAAAGGTCTGGGCGAAGGTCAGTATACCCTGGTGGAAACACAGGCTCCGGACGGATACATCCGCACAAGCAACATCCATATTACAGTGGCTGCCAATGGAACCACAAAGTATCAGCTGGACACCACAAACACCAAAGCAACCGTGGATGGAATAGGAACTCCCGCTGGGTTTGCGGTGGGGATTACACAGGCAGCGAATGCCGATTCCACCACTTTGAGCACAGTAAACCTTACTGTAAACAACCGCAAAGGCTTTGAGCTGCCAAAAACCGGTGGCGAGGGTACTTGGGCCTTTACCATAGGCGGCATTGCTCTTATTGCTTTGGCAGGCGCAATGATTCGGCACAGCAAAAAACAATGAGTGCAGGCTTAAAAAATACAGTGATTTGCTGGTTTAAGCCAAACAGAGGAATTTCATAAGCCAATGGAGGCCCCAGCGGTGGGTAAGTGTTCTTACAGCCGCTGGGGCCCCACATTCTGGCAGAACAGGAGCAGACCATGGGCAAACGAATCATGCATTTCTGTACGGCGGTGCTGCTTATTGCGGGGCTGGGCTTGCTGTTGTATCCTCTGGTAAGTAATTTGTACTACGAATGGGTGCAAAATCAGATGACTGCATCCTACGACCAGCTGGTCACCGAACAAATGCCACAGCAACAACGCAATCTGCAGCTGGAGGAATGCCGGAATTATAACGATAACCTGCGGGAGGGGGGCGTGCTGCTGACCGATCCCTTTGATGAAGCGCAGCTGGACCCTTCATCTATGCCCTATGCAGGGTTGCTCAACCTTATGGGAGATGGCTCCATGGGCTACCTGGAGATTCCGGCCATTGATGTGAATCTGGTAATTTACCATGGCGTGCAGGAGGAGGTGCTGAGCAAAGGCGTAGGCCATTTGCAGGGCAGCTCGCTGCCGGTGGGGGGCACCGGCACCCACTGTGTTCTTTCGGCTCACACCGGACTGAACAACAAAAAGCTGTTTACAGATTTGGACCAGCTGGTGGAAGGGGATGTATTCTACCTCCATGTTCTGGATGAGGTGCTCGCTTACCAGGTGAATCAGATTAAGGTGGTTCTTCCCCACGAAACCAGTGATCTGAGCATCAACGCAGAGCAGGATTATGTAACCCTGGTAACCTGCACGCCCTATGGCATTAACTCTCATCGCTTGCTGGTGCGTGGTGTCCGCATCCCCTACGAGGAGGCACAGCAGGTGCAGCAGGTGCAGCAAACACAGCAGCGAAGCAGTACCTGGCAGCAGCAATACCTGTTGGCCATGCTTGCCGGTATAGCAGGGGTAGCTTTGGTTATTGTTTTGGTCATGGTGGTAAAGGCAGCGGCAAGGGCATTAAAGCGGCGTGCAGAATCCCGCAGATGAAATTTTAAGGGGTAAGGAGAGAACAGCCATGAAACGATGGGGAGGCTTACTATTGCAGTGGTCGGTTTTGCTGGTTGGAATTGGCTTGCTGCTTTATCCGCACCTTACAAAGGCAAGCACATGGTGGCAAACAGTTTGCACAGTGCAGCATTTGGAGCAGCACAAACAGCAGCTTACCCAGGCAAGCCAGACAGATATTCAAAAGCAACAGGCAGATCAGCTTTTGCAGGCGATGGAGCAGTATAACCGGCAGATTGCGCAAACCCAGCAGTACGATTTAAAAGACGCCTGGAGCTATGAGCAGGCTCCCTTGGAATTGGAGCAATATGGTTTGCAGGATCAGGCAGTTGCGGTGCTGCGTATTCCCGCCATAGACTTGGAGCTGGCGGTTTACCTGGGGGCTACCGAGGAAAATCTGGCCAAAGGTGCGGCGGTTTTGGGCCAGACCAGTATGCCCATTGGCGGCACAGACACCAACTGTGTGTTGGCGGCACATCGTGGATACCGTGGCGCACCCATGCTGCTGGATGTGGAAGAATTGGCTATAGGGGACCGGGTCCAGCTGGAAAATCTGTGGCAGACTTTGGACTACGAGGTGCAGGAAATACGCATCATTGACCCAAGCCAGGTGGAGGCCATTCATATTCAGCCAGGGCGGGATCTCCTTACCCTCATTACCTGCCATCCCTATCCCCACAACACCCAACGCTATGTGGTATACTGCCAGCGGGTGGCAAACGAAGCCCAGCCAGAGGTGCAGTCGGAACAACTTTCCCAGCCCACTCCCACACCCCAGGAGATTGTGGTGAAAGATAGCTCCCGGCAAGCCATTGAACGGGAGCGGCGTATCAATGCGCTGGGACTTGTGGCAGCGGTGGTGTTGCTGCTGGGGGCATTGACAAAAACTTTTTGGAAGAAAAAGGGCTCCCAAGCAGGAGAAGGCAGGTAACAGGCACCGCAACGGCAGCGATACAATTAAAATTGACACAAAAAATCCCCCCACATCGGCGTGTGCATTGAATGTGGGGGGATTTTTGCAGGATACAATCGTTTTATCGCAAAAATCAATCAATAGCGAAAGTTGATTGAAAAACACAATATAAATGGATATTTATTGACAAAAACTGCATCATTCGGCAATATAAATACGAAACAATTATTTGATTATTGGCTGTATGGCAACATAAAAGGAGGAAGAAACAATGATGCAGATTCCTGCAAAAGAAGTAAGCCTTAAACAGCTGCAACAGCTGGCAGAAGATAACTACCGCAATGGCTATTTTTGCTGCGAAGCACTCATGGCAGCGGTGCGAACTGTGTTTCAGTTGCAGGTACCAGAGGAAGTGATTGCCATGTCTTCGGGTATGGCGGTGGGCATTGGCCGTTCCGGTTGTGCCTGCGGTGCACTCAATGGAGGAGTTTTGGCACTGGGTATGCTGTTTGGCCGCACCCAGCAGGCTGGACCCAAGGACCCGGCTGTGGTAAAGTGTATGGAGCTTACCCATGAGCTGCATGATTGGTTCCGCAAGGAGAATGGCAAGAACGCAATTTGCTGCCGTGTGCTGACCCGAGAATTTGACATGGGCAAAGGCGAACACAAGGAACAGTGCATTGGTTACACAGGTTTGTGTGCATGGAAGGTGGGCCAGATTGTATGCCGTGAATATGGCATTAAAAATCTGGACGATGAGGCGTAAGTACAATGATGGATTTTTTAAAACGATTGCCGCTGCCCGCTGCCGCAGTAAGCCTGGGTCTTTTCTCTTTGGGCAATCTGATGCAAAGCTATAGTCCCACCTTGCGGATGGTATTGGGGGGCCTGGCGGCGGCAATTTGGCTGCTGGTACTGCTGAAGGTTGTATGCCTGCCCAGGCCGGTCTGGCAACTGCTCAATTCGGATGCAGCTGTGGCCAGCGTAGCGGGCGGAACATTCCCTATGGCTACCATGTTGCTGGCTGCCTACATGAAGCCCTACGTAGCTGTGATTTCCACTGTTTTGTGGGGAGTGGCTGTTGCTCTCCATCTGGCCATTATGGTTTGGTTTGGGCTGGTATATCTGGCCAAATTGCAGTGGCCTAAGGTGTTTGCAAGCTATTTTGTGGTGTATGTGGGCATTGCAGCGGCAAGCCTTACCTCGGCAGCCTTTGGGGTGCAATCCACCTGGGGTACCTGGCTTTGGTGGCTGGCATTTGTTTGCTTGGTGATTCTGCTGGCAGTTGTAACCTGGCGTTACATAACCGTGCCGGTGCAGGCCGAAGGTGCAAAACCGTTGGTGTGCATTTATGCAGCACCCATCAGCTTGTGTCTTGCAGGATACCTTCAGGTAGCGGAGCAAAAAAGCCTGTATTTTGTGTTGGGTATGCTGGCTGCATCCACCCTTGTGTATCTGTGGGTTGTGTGTATGCTGCCCTCATTGCTGCGGTTGCCTTTTTATCCAAGCTATGCAGCCTTTACCTTTCCGTTTGTTATCACCCCTCTGGCAGCAAAACAAGCAACTGTGTGGCTGCAGTCTGCTGGAATGCAGATTCCTTTCATAGGGGCGCTGGTATGGGTGGAAACGCTTTTAGCCGCTGTCCTGGTACTTTATACGCTGGTTCGGTATGCAGTAGCAGTGCTGAAAGTCTCCAAGCAGGGTGAACCCTCTCAGGCGGTTAAATAAACAGGGTAAACAATCAATCAAAGCAAAGGGCATCTGCCGGTGATGGCAGATGCCCTTTGTTCTAGTATAGGCAGGATAAATAACGGTACAGATGCTGTCGGCAGGTTGCAAGGGGGCTTTTTGCAGGCCCGCTTACCATAACAATTGCAGCCTGAGGCATTGGTTCTATCGCTGCTTTTGGGGAACTGCCCATGGGAAAACCCGGCGGCATTCAACCATCGGTGCCCTGCTCGGCACAGATTTGCTGCTGCGCTGAATGTTGGCTGAATTGCACCGCAAACACCCACTGGCAGGGGTTGTAGCGCACAGTTGGGTACTGCCCTTTTTGGGCGGCGGTCTGTTGCAAAAGAGCAATCAGCTGTTCCAGTTGGGTGCTGTTTCGATTGCCGCTCCAGTAAAATACCAGGAGTTTTTGCTTGCGCATGGCCTGCAAAGCCCGGTCCTGTACCTTTTCCAAACTGCCAAAGGCCAGTTTATGGCTGGTGTAATAAAACCCTTTGGAGCAGGTGCAGGCAGGTGCCGGAAAAACCAGAGGTTCGTGATCCCGAAAGATGGCTGCATCGGATTGGTTAAAATAATCGTATCGAATCAGGCCGTCACGGCTGAGAGAACGGTCAAAGGTTGCATCCAGGTGGTAGTACTGGCCGTTCAGCTGCACAATGTTCCAAGCATGGCGGTATTTAACACCTTCTTCGGGGTTTGCACCGGATATGACCACCATACACCAGATACCCAGCGCATCGCACAGGGCCTTCACGGTTTTGGCCATTCCCTCGCACACACCGATGCCGTGGCCTAAAGGGCCGGTAATTTCGTGAGAATAGGGCTTTTTCAGCTTATCGTACCGGACCTGGGTGCAGATAAAATCATGAATTGCTTCCAGCTGCTGGGCAGGGGGGAGATTCTGCCAGGGGCGTACCAGCTTTTCCAGCCGGGACTCCATGGCTTTTTGCAGCTCGGGCACCTTCTTTTTTTCCAGCCAATACCGGGGCTCCATAAGTACATGGTCGGCATGAGGGTAGTGGCGGTACACAAAATGGTCTGCATAAAACAACATAGGGTGATCCAGCCGAACCTGCAAAAATAAATCTCCCAGAACCCGACCCTCCAATCGGGGAACAGGAAAGGAGACAGAATAGCTGCGAAGCCCCTCCCAAATAGCATGGTACGCTGCCTGGAGAGGCCGGGAAAGCGTTTGGTAGTAATAAGGCTGCATAGGTTGCTCTTTTGTGCAAAAAATCCAAGCAGAAAGCTTGCGTAATGTATGCACTATTGTACCACAAAGCAACAAAAAAGCGCAAAGCTACCCAAAGAGCCTGCAAGTGTTTACAGGCTCGGAATCCTTGGTAAAGGGTTGGGTTGCTTTGCGTCTGTTAAAATAAAATTAGTAATGGAATGGCCGCACAGGATTCATGGCGCGGTACTGGCGCAGCACCGTGGTGCATACCTCATTTTGTTGTTTCAGCCAAAGAGTTTTTGCCTGCTGCTCGCTGCGAAATGCCTGTTGGCGTTCCTTCCATTCCGGGCAGGTTTTATGGCAGCCTTCATAATAACGGGGGCAGGTTGCATGACACGGTATCATAAAAACGGCTCCTTTCGGCATGAGAATTTGGCATACTGAAAAGCGACCTTATGCCGCTTTTCAGGGGGGATGAGGTGAACGGAAAGAGGTTCACCATCAACTCCAGCGGCTTACATAATAAGTATACACCCGGCTAAAATAAGAAAAAAGGAACTTTTTGTAAAAAAATCGAAAAACATTTAAAAGTTTATCTGTAATGTTGGTTGATACATCTAAAAAGTAAAAATATCAAAACAACAGTGGGATGGGTATACATTTCAAAATCTTTCCGCTATACTTAAAGATATCTGATTTTTATTTGCAGGGTTTGGGTCTAAACCCATAGCCTGCCAAAGAAAGGATTTGTGGCCTATGTTGTATCATGCACTTTGGCTGTTTTTTTGCTACGGTTTTCTGGGCTGGGTTCTGGAAACTGTGGTGGCAGCACTGCGCAGCAAGCGTTTTGTTAACCGGGGCCTGCTGGATGGTCCTCTGTGCGCCCTCTACGGTTTGGCGGGCACCCTGATTTCCATGAGTTTGCAGGAACTGCGGGGGAACTGGCTGTTTCTGTTTTTGTTCAGCGCAATTTATTCCACAGTGCTGGAATGGATTGCGGGCCACCTGCTGGAGCGTTCCCATTATGGCCGCTGGTGGGAATATTCCAAGGTAAAATGGAACCTGGATGGCTACATAAGCCTGCCTTATTCCATCCTGTGGGGTATTTTGGGAACCATTGTGGTGCAGTGGGGCTCGCCTTTGCTGCTGTTTGTGTACGAAAAACTGCCTGCTTCTGGTGGCCGAATTCTGCTGTGGGTGGTTGTGGCCCTTACGGTGGTTGATGCCATTGGCTCACTGATTGCCATCTATGGCCGGGCAGGAATTGCCCCTCCGCTGGAAAAGGTGGATGGCAAAATTACCGATTGGACCCAAAAGCTGCAAGGCTGGATTGCCCACACCACTATTCGCCGTCTGGAAAGAAATCAGATTGCCCAGCGCAAAGAACCCCAGGCCGTAGCAGAGCCGGTGGTGTTTGCCCAGGGGGCTGGCTTTTACAAGCTGTTTTTGCTGTTTGTGGTTGGTGCGTTTTTGGGCGATGTAACCGAAACCATCTTCTGCCGCATTACAGGCGGTGTTTGGATGAGCCGCAGCAGCGTGGTATGGGGCCCCTTCAGCCTGGTATGGGGCATTGCGTTAAGCCTGGCCACGCTGCTGCTATACCGCTACAAAGATAAATCCGACCGGTTTCTCTTTTTGATGGGTGCCTTGCTGGGTGGCGCATACGAATATTTTTGCAGCGTGTTCACGGAAATTTGCTTTGGCACCGTGTTCTGGGATTACAGCAAAATCCCCTTCAATCTGGGTGGCCGCATCAATTTGCTGTACTGCTTTTTCTGGGGCATTGCCGCTGTGGTATGGATGAAAGCCATCTACCCTCACTTTTCGGTCTGGATCGAAAAAATTCCAATCAAGGCCGGCAAGGTTATCACCTGGGCGCTGGTGGTGTTTATGGTGGCCAATGTGGCAGTGAGCGGCCTTGCCATGCTGCGCTACAACCAGCGCAGCGAAGGGGTGCCTGCTGCTGCATCCTGGCAGCAGTTTATGGACAGCCACTATGGGGATGAAGTGATGCGTCGCATTTATCCCAATGCCATCAAGGTAAACAAATAAGTCCAAATGCTCCGTGCAAGGCCGGAAAAACGGCTGCTGCCGGGCTAGGTGTAAAAGAAAGGAATGAATCAATGAAAAAGTCCACCGGGTTAAGTGTGTATGGCCCCATTGCAAAGATGGTTTTTTGGTTGTATGTAGCCTTGGTGTTTTTTGTGGTGATTTTAAAATTCAATGGCTCCTGGCAGGTGCTGTTGGAACGGGCCAGGCACGCAAAGCCTTGGAGCCACTATAATTTGCAGATAGGCTACACCATCCATAAATATATGATGAATCTGAATGCCGGGTGGGCAAGATTAAATATAGCGGGCAATATCCTGCCGTTTATCCCCATTGGCTTGTTTATGCCCTGGGCTTATAAAGCGGCCAACAAAATCATCTGGGTGCTGTGCTGTGGTACCCTGCTGATAACAGCAATGGAGTTTGTGCAGCTGGCCACCGGCCTGGGAACTTTTGATGTGGATGATATCCTGTTGAATGTCTTGGGAATTTTAGCAGGATGGATTGTTTATCGCATCCTTTTTCAAAGGAAATCCGGCACCATGCCGTAATCTCTAATGCATTGCCCTTAATTTGCACCGCAAGCAAGGCAGGCTGTGCTTACAGAGGGGGCGCTAACAATCCAGAGTTTGCAATAAAAAATGGCAGAGGAATTATTCCTCTGCCATTTCAGCCTGTCGAAAAAGGTCGCCAAAAGGCGGCCTTTTTCTCGTATCATGGAAGAAAATGGGGTATAATGGTGTAGGGTGATAAAAATGCTGGTAAAGAACACAGAAAATCGAGGACAGCTGGAA